>VBQB01000144.1 GCA_005887855.1 Verrucomicrobiota bacterium
GGGCAAATGAATTTTTATCGGCGCGTCACTCCGCTGGGTGAGCGCTCATCTTGTGCCAGCGGGTGCCGCGCTCGCACCTCGAGAACATTGGGATTGCGGCAAGTGAAGACTCGACGGCTTTAAGCCGTCGAGTCTTTGTTTTCAACTGGGTCGTGTTAACCGCGAATCGTCTTTCGGCAAAAGCGCCCCGAAAACTTTCGGGGCTTGACGCGCTCTGCCCGCCTCAGCCGGGCGGATTTCACATTTGGGTTCTCGGTCGTATCCAGATGTCGACCGGGATCGTTGCACTCACTACAAATCAAATGGTTCATTGAGGTTTCGGAAAAGTGCTTCCTCTTCTTCCGCTACAAACACGACTTTTAATTTCGCCATCTTGATAAGCTGTCGTGTTAAGGTTTGCAGCGAAAAATTGGCGCCGGAAAGCGCAGCGATAACATCGCGATGCGCTTCAGCGGGGTAAATGGCCGCCAGTGGCTCAGCGCGATCTCCAATCATCGGAACGACGCCGCGACCTGGCCCAATCTGGTCGCAAAGAAAACGGAGGTATTTGTCGGTCATGAACGGCATGTCCACAGCGAGCGCAAGTAGATGTTTGGTCCGCATTCGCGCCAACGCCATAGCGAGCCCGCTAAGCGCTCCGCGCGACGGTGGATCGTCCTGCACAAACTTTACTTCTGGCGATCGCCAAACCGGATCAGTTCGCGCCGAAATGAAAAGTTCCGCGGGTTCCAATTTCCGCAGCAGATCGAGTTGAATTTGCCATAGCGGTTTGCCGCGAAACAGCAGTGTTGCTTTGTCCTTGCCCATCCGGCGCGATTCGCCGCCGGCGAGCAGCACCGCGCTGATGTTCATGCAATCGCTTCAGGGATGCGCGCAGTAGAATGCAATTCACCATCTGTCAAAATTCTGGCGCGCAAACCGCCGCGACCCTTCAGAAATGCCTCCGCGCCCGGTGCGATGGCGCGATCCATCCAATAGCAAGGTCGACACTCTTCCACTCCATGAAAATTCACGCCCTGCACTTCAAAGTCGCAACCGATCAACTCGTTAAGATCGACATCGCTCGTGATCACGTTGCGACGAACCAAAGCGGGCGAGCAATCCTGAAGTTCGAGGCATCCGCGCAGTTCATCGAATACCTCAGCCGAAAAAAATGTGATCTGGCCCTTGTAATCGTCTTTGAAATCGAAATAGCGATCGCCGCGAAGGCCGCGGCCGGCCACGCATTCGATCATCGGCACTTCGATCGCCGGATTAACATCCGGTTCGCGCCCGTGGTGGCCAAGGAAATTATGGGCCCGCGACCGGTGTTGTGGATTAAGCAGATTGTAGCCGCTGGTTCGCTGATCACGGCAGTCATGGATTGCAATTTTGGAGAGCCGAGGTCAGCGACCTCAGCTACAGGGCTGACCGAGCGGCAATCATGTATTGTTACCTTGGGCTGGCCGAGGTCGACGATCTCGGCTACAAGGCATACGATGCGATTGAGAAGCTTTGAAAAACGAAACTGACGGGATCGGGTCGGATCGGATCATTCGGCGAAAGCCGGATGGCTCGCTCGAATTTCAGCGCGACGATCTCACTGTCGAGGAACCGCTCGAGATTCGCATCGGTCGCAAAACGTTGGCGACAACGATGCGCACTCCGGGCCACGATGAAGAACTCGCCGCCGGTTTTCTGGTCTCCGAAGCAATCATCCGCATAGGCGACAAAATCGACAAGTTCTCGCGCCCGGCGAACGGACGGAATCGCGAAAACATCCTCGTTGTTGAACCGGCCGCGGGAGTGAAATTGAATCCCGCGGCTGCAGGTTCCACCAGGCGATTCGGAACGATTTCCACCAGCTGCGGAATTTGCGGCAAGGCCAGCATCGACGCTATCCGGCAAAATTTTCCTCCAGTTACATCTAAAGACATCAGGATTGGCATCGACACTCTGCTTCCGCTCCCCTCGCTTTTGCGAAAACAACAAGGCGATTTTGCGCGCACCGGTGGCATTCACGCTGCTGCGATCTTCGATGTTGACGGTAACTTGAAAATCGTTCGTGAAGACATCGGACGTCACAACGCGGTCGATAAGGCAATTGGCCGTTCGTTTCTGGATGAGCTTCTGCCGTTGGATCGACACCTTGTTCTCGTCAGCGGCCGCGCGTCTTTCGAGATCATGCAGAAAGCATTGGCGGCGGGAATTCCGATCGTCGCCGCGGTTTCCGCCCCGTCAACACTCGCAGTAAATTTCGCCCGCGAGAGCAATCAAACCTTGATCGGATTTCTTCGCCCGCCCTCGTTTAATATCTACTCGCACATCGAACGCGTAATCCTGGACAGACAGTTGTAGCCGAGATTCTGACTTCGGCTGCCCGGGATGTTGCCGCGCATAGACCCGCCGCCGTCAGCGACGCGCGGCTACAACATTAACGTTCGCGTCGAGGTGGCCTGACGATGATCGGCAACAAAATCGAAACAGCCATCACAGCGGCAAGGACGTGGAGCGCTCCGCCGTAATTCCCGGTGGTCTCCCGCATGCGCGCGATGTAAAGCGGACCGCAGACACTGGCAAAACTCCATGCCGTCAGCACCAGCCCGTAGATCGGCCCGACGTTTTTCGGTCCGAAATAATCTGCGGTAAAAGCGGGCATGGTGCCGAAGCCGCCGCCGTAGCACAGGAGAATCACGAAAGTCACGATAGTCATGATGGAAGACGCGGTGATTTGTGGGAGAAACCAAAAGAGCAGGACCTGCACGACAAACATGGCGCCGAAGGTCACGCGCCTGGTGACCAGATCAGATGTCCACGCCCAAAAAACACGACCGACCGCGTTGCCGCGGCTGGCGATACCGACCATGCCGCCGGCAACAATCGCGCTGACGCGCGTGAGTTCCTGAAAGATGGGAGCTTCCTGCGAGATCACCGCGATCCCGGTGGTGGTGTTCAGGAAGAGGATTAACCAGAGCACCCACCATTGCCAGGTTTTCAGCGCTTCGGATAAGACGTAATCGTGAGTGGCACGCTCGGAGGTTTGCTTGGCAATCGGCGTCCATCCTTCCGACTGCCAACCTTCTGGAGGGTTTTGCATGAACAACGCCGCGATGATCGCGACAATGAAATAGGCCGGAAGGTGACTGCTTGCCGCTTGTGTCGCCCTTTGGCTTTTCGGTCGGCTTCACTTGAACTTGAATGCCCTCTCCCAAATCGTCGGTCGGATTCGTAACGATTTTAGTATTTTCCGCCAAGCCGTCGAGGACTTCCAATTGCGTGCCGAAATCGCGCCCGACATGAATCGTTTGCCAGTGAATATGGTTGTCCTTGACCACGGTCGCGACCTGCGGCCCTTCCGTGCGAAAGAGGAACGCATTTGCCGGCACGACGATCGGCGCGTTTTCATCGGCCAAAACAAATTTCACCTGACCATACATGCCGGCATAAAGCCTGCCCTCGTGGTTGGGCACTTGAACCTCCACCTGCATCGTGCGTGACTGCGGGTCGAGCGCACCGGCGGTGCGTGTGACCCTGCCGTCAAAATCCTGACCGGGAAATTCCTGGACGAGAATTTTCGCCGCCAATCCTTCGTGAATGGAAGGCGCATTGGCTTGCGGTGCGAAAACATAAACGCGAAGCGGATCGCTTTGCACGATGCTGAAGAGCGCCGTGCCGGCGTTTCCGGTGCCGGCGGTGACGAGCGTACCAACATCGATATTTCGCGCGGAAATCTTTCCGCCGAAAGGCGCGATGATTTCCTTGAAGCCCTGTAATTTTTGAAGCTGCTCGTAGTTCGCCCTGGCCCCTTCGTAGGCTTTTTCGTTTTGGTCGTACTCCTGTTTGGATACGACCTTTTTCCCGACCAGGTCGCGCCAGCGATCAGCTGTGACCTTCGCGATTTCGTAACTAGCCTTCGCTTGTGCGAGTTGTTGATCGACCTCAGGCGTTTCGATCTCAGCGAGCAGTTGGCCCTCTTTGACGTCGTCGCCGATATCGGCCTTCCAGCTTTTCACGTAGCCATTGGACCGCGGATAGATCGTCGTCTCCTTGAATGCCTGGAAAGTTCCTGGCAGAATTAATTCCTGCGGCTTGCGATCGCGCTGCGCGGTCACCACGTTGACCTCGAGTTGCACCGCCTGTTTGGTGAACGCCTTTTCCTGGCCGCGCTCCTGAACTCGCCGCCATACGCCGATTGTAACAAGGAACGCCAACACTGTGACAGCAGCGATCGGTCCCCAAACGGCAACGCTCCGCACCGGCGGCCTGGTAGGGACGCCGGGCTGTGGCGTCCGCACATCTCGATCTTCTGTATGTCCATCTTCGGCGCCGTCGTGACGGCGCTTGCGATGTTTGGTCTGGTTCATGGCGCCGGCTGTCCTCCTTCAAGCCCGCGTCGCTCCTGTCGCTCGAACTCTTCGTCCTCGTCGCAAGTGAACTCCGCTTTTCGCAAAATGCTGTAAACAACTGGTACGAAAAAGAGCGTGGCGAACGTGGCGAAAATCAAACCTCCAATGACCGCTCGACCGAGCGGCGCGTTCTGTTCGCCACCTTCACCGAGACCGAATGAGAACGGCAACATGCCAATGATCATGGCCAGCGCAGTCATCATGACCGGACGCAACCGGGTGAAACCGGCGGAGAGCGCGGCATCGAGCGAATTTTTCGGCTGGTCGCCGCAACGTTCGTCGTTGGCAAAACTAACGACCAAAATGCTGTTCGCGGTGGCGACACCGATGGCCATGATCGCGCCCATGAGCGACGGCACGTTGAGCGTGGTGCCGGTAATGAAGAGCATCCAGATGATGCCGCACAACGCGCCCGGCAGCGCCATAATGATAATGAACGGATCGGTCCACGATTGGAAATTGACTACCATCACAAAATAAACGAGCACGATCGCAAACAAGATCCCCGCGCCGATGCCGGCGAACGATTTGTTCATGTTCTCCACCTGTCCGCGCACACTGAGAAATGTGCCGCGCGGCAAATTCTTTTTCGTCTCGTCGAGAATCTTGTTCACCTGACCGGCGACGCCCCCCAAATCGCGACCTTGCACATTGGCGAGGACATCAAACACCGGTTGCACGTTGTAGTGGTTCACGATGATCGGTGACTCGCGCCGCTCGACCGTCGCCAGGTTCCCCAGCAACTCCGGGCGGGGCTGGTTGGGTGCAACCACCGGCGTGTTTTTCAAATCTTGCAGCGTGTCCATTTTGTACTGCGGCGTCTGCACTGCCACCTGGTAATTCACGCCCGTTTGAAAATTCAGCCAGAAGTTCGGCGACGTCTGGCCGCTCGAACTGAGCGAAATCAACATCGTGCGCGCGACATCATTTTGGCTAAGACCAATTTGCTGCGCGCGGGTGCGATCGACATTCACCCGCAAATCCGGACCGTGCACGACTTGGTGCACGTGCACATCGGCCGCGCCGGGAATTTGCGCGACGCGTTGTTTGATTTGGTTCGCAATCTCGTAGCCCTTCGGGTCGCGGCCCGTGACCTGAATATCGATCGGCGCCGGAATGCCGAAATTCAAAATCTGGCTAACGATGTCCGGCGCGGCGAAGAAAAACTCCATGTCCGGAAAGTCGCGGTGCAATTTTTCTCGTAGAATGCGAACGTACTGGACGGTCGGCCGGTGCTTTGGAGCAAGCGCGACAAGAATTTCGCCGTCAGCCTCACCGATGGTGGCGTTGTCGCTGAAGGCGAGATTAATTCCGCTCGTTGGCAGACCGATGTTATCGAGCACGTTGTCTATTTCGTTGGGCGGAATCACCTGGCGAATGGCGCGGCCGACGCGATAAAAACGTTCCTCCGTCGCTTCGAGCCGTGTCCCCGCCGGTGCGCGCACATGCAACCGGATTTGTCCGGCGTCCACTACTGGAAAAAAATCACGCCCCAGAAACGGGACAACGCAAAGCGAAATAAGCACCATCGCGCCCATGGCGATAAAGACGATCTTGCGATTCCCAAGGCACCAGCGCAGTACATCGACGTAGCGGTCACGGATTTTTTCGAACCCGCGATTGAAGCTCTCGTGAATTCCGTTGAGGAACGTGCGGAGTTTTCCTGAGACTCTTCCTAAAGGTTGGCGCGTTCGCGACGCGCCCGACGGTCGGGTCCTACCATCTTTTTCGCGCTTGTTGCCGATATCTTCTTCGCTGCCATTATGCTCGCCGAGTCCGTGCGCGAGACTCGTATCGATCTCCTCGAGATGCCCGCGCATCAGAAATTTCACCATCGTCGGGACGACAGTGCGGGAGAGAAGATAGGAGGCAAACATGGCGAAGATGACCGCCATCGCCAGCGGCTGAAAAAGAAACCTCGCCACACCACTTAGAAAAAAGATCGGCACAAAAACAATGCAGATGCACAGCGTCGAGACGAATGCTGGCACGGCGATCTGCATCGCGCCGTCGAGAATGGCGCGGATCATCGGCTTCCTCATCGCGAGATTGCGATGGATGTTTTCGATTTCAACAGTGGCGTCATCGACCAGAATGCCGACCGCCAGCGCCAGTCCACCCAGCGTCATGATGTTGATCGTTTGGCCGAGCGCGCCAAGGACGATGATCGAGCACAAGATCGACAACGGAATTGAGGTTGCGACCACGAGTGTCGAGCGCCAGTTTCCCAGGAAAAGAAGAATCATCAGCGCAGTCAGACAGGCCGCAATCACTCCTTCACGTATCACTCCGTTGATGGCCGCGCGCACGAAAATCGATTGATCGAACAGTTGGGTCAGCTCGAGGTCCTTCGGCAGT
>VBQB01000145.1 GCA_005887855.1 Verrucomicrobiota bacterium
AATTTGCCGACAATGCCGGCGCTGAAAGCTTGCTGCTGGCTCTTGAGTTCTTCGTCCAGTACGCGCACCGAATCTTGACGCACCCGCACCTTCGCCCGATTCAGGAGAAGTTCGTTGAAAGCGATCCGCACATCCATTGCCACCCGGCTGGCGATCTCCTGCAGCTCATAATTCTGCTTCTCGATATTCAACCGCGCGATGGCCACCTGGCTCGTTACTGCTCCGCCTGTATAAACATTCTGTTCGAGCCGCAGCGTTGCATTGTAATCTTCCTCCCGGAGGCGCGTTTCGCTCTGTTGCTGTCGTTTATCGTACAGCCCGCTAGAGGTTAACGACGGAAGATATCCTGAGCGCGCTTCAATCCAGCCGCCGCGCGCACCTTGCACTTTTTTCCGCGCGATCGCAATTTCCGGGTTCTGAGCCTGGGCGATCTCAACCGCTTCTTCGATATTGTAAGTGGGGACCGCCCCTTGCAGTGGCGCGGGCAAGGCAAAAATGATTAACAAGCCAATTGCCCGAAACTTCGAACGCATTTCGTCTATCTCCTTGCCAGGGCTTTCTTTGCAACAAGAATGCCTGTAGCTTTTGTCCTTATATCAGTTCTTGCAAGAGGGCGCGATATCGGACAAATTCGGCGCTTGCAATAGTTGGAGCCGCTACGGACGGGCATAATGCACCTTAATTGACGCGGCCTAATTTGTATCTCGCTCCGATTCATGCAATGCGAATAACCTTTTAGCCTTATCAACCTAGAAATGAGAAAAATAAGAATCGCCATCGTTGGAGTTGGTAATTGCGCCAGCTCGCTCGTCCAGGGAATAAATTTCTACCACGGCTCGTCGGCCAACGGATCAGGCGTCGGACTGATGCACCGCCAGATCGGCTCGTACCGGCCGAGCGACATCGAGGTCGTTGCCGCCTTCGATATCGACCGGCGCAAAGTCGGCCTCGATGTGAGCAAGGCCATATTTTCACCGCCTAATTGCACGAAAGTCTTCAGCGAAAAGATCAACCTTACCGGCGCAATCGTGAAAATGGGCTGCGTGTTCGACGGTTTCGCCCCGCACATGTGCGACCAGGACCCGCTCCGCACATTCCTTCCGCTGGAAAAAGAATCGACTCGCGAACAGATCATCGCCGAATTGCGTGATTCCGCGGCGGAACTGATGGTCAATTATCTTCCGGTTGGCTCCGAAGAGGCGACCCGCTTCTACGCCGGCTGCGCCTTGGAGGCCGGCCTCGGTTTCGTTAACAACATCCCGGTTTTCATCGCCAGCGATCCGCTCTGGGCCAAACGTTTTGCCGATAAAAATCTGCCTCTGATTGGCGACGACATTAAAGCGCAAATGGGCGCGACCATTCTGCATCGGATGATTGTCGATCTTTTCCGTAAACGCGGCGTAAAGCTTGAGCGCACTTACCAATTGAACACCGGGGGCAACACCGATTTCTTAAACATGCTGAATCGCACCCGGCTCGCCTCGAAAAAGGTTTCCAAGACTGAAGCCGTGCAATCGGTGATCGGCGAACGTTTGGCCGACGAGAATATCCACATCGGCCCGAGCGATTACGTGCCGTGGCAGCTTGACAACAAGATTGCCTTTATTCGCATGGAAGGACGGCTCTTCGGCGATGTGCCGATGGAGATCGACGTCAAACTTTCAGTCGAGGATTCACCGAACTCGGCTGGTGTGGCCATTGATGCAATTCGCTGCTGCAAACTCGCGCTCGATCGCGGGATCGGCGGGGTGTTGAATTCCGCCTCCGCCTATTTCTCCAAGCATCCTCCCGTGCAAATGACTGACGACGAAGCGTATCGCTGCGTCGAGCAATTCATTCGCGGCGAACGCGATCGCTGAGCAATCTAATCGCGGCGAGACAGATTCCGCCTATTTCTTCGCGGCTTTCATCTTGCACTAAAAATCGTCGGGCGCATCCGGCCGCATTTCTTCGTCGAGCTTCGCGGGCCGGAGTTGTTCCAGCCGGTTCCATTCCTCCTGCAATTCGTCTGCCGTGTAGAGCAACAAACGTCCAAGCGCGGTCGAAAACAAACCGGCTTCCACGTCGAAGTGCGTGATCTCGCTCACTGCTTTCCAATAAGCCGCCAGCTGCGGACGGTAACGCGAGCGAAAACTTTCCGTTTCGCCTAACGAAACGCTGTTCGTTTTCCAATCAAGCAGGAGACACCGGCCCGCTTTGCGATCAATCATGAGCGAATCGATCAAGCCTTCCAGTACGCAGCGATCGTTTCTGCGCCAGGAGAATGGAAACTCGCCATGAAATTGCGTTTCATGGCTCGCGAGAAACCGAGCGATGCCGGCGTCGCTGAACAAATTCTGCCGCGTGACGTCCCAGTCTTTCGTTGCAGACTTTGCCTCGGGACAAATCGGCAATTGCTTTTCGAATAACTTCTGCGCGGAATCGATTCCGCCGTTCCAATCCAGGCGCTCGAAAAATTTGTGCCACCAGCGACCGTACAGCGTGGCGAGATTATCGAGTCTCGAACGCGTCCGCACTTCCGCTGGAACTTCCGCATCGAGCGCGCTCGGCGTGAACTTGCGCACGAATTCCGAGGCGCGCTTTACTGCGCACTTGAGTTCGCGAGATGTTAACGGTTCGATCTTCACTTCGGATGTTTCCGGCGCGGACGAAGGCGTTTCGGAATCTTCGATGTTTTCCGTCGTGGTCGCCCGCTCATCGAATTCGCCGGAATAACCGTCTTTCCCGCAAAGCAATCGGCGAAGCTGTGCTGTCTTGGGAAGTTTACCTTCGATGTTGGAAAAAATTTCCTGATCAAGCACGAGCACGAGCGTGTGGCGCGCGCGCGTCGTGGCGACGTAGAGAAGGCGTTCGAGTTCCTGCTGTCGTGCGCGCTCGATGGCGTCTTTCAAATCCTTCGATTTGTCTTCTTTGCCGAAGGCAATCAAGAGCTCGCCGTTCGCGGGCGGTTTCACGAAATTTGGATAGCGCTGACTCGGTGGTCGTAGGTCGCGCGCGAGAAACGGCACAATCACCGCCTGCCATTCCGAGCCTTTCGCCTTGTGCGACGTGATAAGCTGGATCGCATTGTCGTCGGCAGAAAAACGGACGGCGCGCGGCGTCGTGAAATCGTCGCGCAAGCGTTCGGCGAATTCCGCCAGAATCATTCCGCTCGCCTCCGCTTCCGCGGCTTGCGCGAGCAATGCATCGAGTTCACGCGCGAGATCGCCGAATTCCATCGCGGGCAACAGGAGCAAACGTTCGCGCAGTTGCGTTTGGTCGACGATCAACGCGACTGCATCGAACAACGCCAGACCTTCCGCGCGTTGACGAATCTCCGCGAACGTGCGCAGGTGCGACGAAATTTTCCCGGCAGCGGGCAAAACTTCGTCGATGCGAAATCTCGCTTTCTGTCCTTCAGAAAAGACTGTGAGATCGTGATCGGACACGCCGAAAATTTCGCGGAGCACGCCGACGATTTCGTAGGCGTTGAGCGGGTCGGTCATGATCGTAAGAAGCGCGGTCAGCCACGCATAGGCCGGGCTGTCGCCTTTCACATCGCGCTCAGATTGGATCGCCACCGGAAGACCGGCGCGCCGCAGCGCTGCCGCCATCGTTTGCAGCCATGCTTTGCGCGGACAAAGAATCGCCACCTCGCGCCACGAATGCGCCGAAAGTTCTCTCAGCCCCGCGTGCGTGATCCATCGCGCGAGATATTCCGCTTCGATGCGCGCCTTCTGATAATCCTTCAGTTTTCTTCCTTCCGGCAACAGCTCCTTCGCGACCAGCGGCACGCGAATGACCCTTCCGGGAAGAATTTCCGGACGCGGCTGCAATTGGACGAAGCGCACCTGTCCATCCTTGTCGTTCAAGATTTCACGAAACGTTGCGTTTACGAAATCGAGTTGCTTCTGGTCGAGCCGAAACGTCACGGAAAATTCCAAGCTCTCGCCGTTCTTATCGGCGATCAGCGCTTCGTGAACAGCTCGATAATAATTTAAGTCCGCGCGCTCCCAATAAATCGATTGCTGAAAATCGCCGACCATGCAGAAGTGGCCGGGCGGCGGCGGATCGACGCGTGTTTCCATCCAATCACCGGTCGCGGCCGGTTGGCGCGTCGCTTCGAGCAGCACGGAAAATTGCGCGCGTTCGGTGTCCTGCGC
>VBQB01000047.1 GCA_005887855.1 Verrucomicrobiota bacterium
TAGGCGCCGCGGCTACAGCAGCCCGGGACGCACCGAAGCGCGTTAGTCCGAATCGATTCGCATTCATTCGTGTCTATTCGTCGTTAAAGCCGTAAGCAAATCGTGGAGCGAATTCTTTTGCCGATCCAAGCGAAAAACCAACAAGCCAGCTTCGGCGGCGGCCCTCCAATCACGATCCGGATCATCGCCAACGTACAACACTTGATCTGGTTTCAGATTAACGAATTTTAGAGCGCGCCGATAAATCTCCGGATCCGGCTTGTCCGCTCCGATTTCGCTGGAAATGAAAATATGCGCAAAAAATTTCGAGATGCCGAGGTGCTCGAGAATGAAGCGCAGACGTCCGTCGAAATTTGAAATGACGGCGAGTTGAAATCGCGGCTGCAATTTCTCCAGGACATCGAAAACCTCCGGATAAGGTTCCCAGACGCCGGCTTCGGCGAAATGCTCGTAGGCGATTTCGAAGAAATTATCACGATCCATTTCGCCTAAGGAAGGCGCGACCTGATCGAGCACAAGGTCGACAAGTTCGCGCCACCAGCCTTTGTCATCATTTTCGCGCGGCCCGTCGATTGCTCCGCGCCGTGGCATCTGTTTCCAAGCCGTGAAGAAGGCGCGATCGAGCTGCTGAGCGTCGAGCGTCAAGCCTACCTCACTGCCGACAAGCGCATAATGAGCGCCGACCGTTTTGCTTAAGTAAAAGAGCGTTCCAACAGCATCGAAAAAGATCGCTTTGGTCATGTCGATGAAAACGTCGAACGTTCAACGCCCAGCATCCAACACCGAATGATCGCAAAGTGAAACTCAAAACGTTGACCTAAGCAAAATCGGACGGAAACTGGCAGCCGCCGCAGAAATGCATTTTGCTTTACCAACTGCCTCGGAGGTTTTTCATAATGCGAGGTCATGAACATGAGCGATGAATTGCGCTTTTCACCGAAACGGACGCAATCCGCTGGCGAAGAACTGGCGAACAGCATTAGTCACGGAATTGGCTTATGCGCGGCGTTAATCGGAGCGCCGATTCTACTGCTGGAAGCTCGTCGTAGTAGTCCCAGCTTTTTTTTTGGCACGGTAATTTTTACGGTCACGCTGTCGATGTTGTATCTCGGATCCACGCTCTACCATGCATGGCCGCAAACGCGCGGGAAAACTATTTTGCGGACGCTGGATCATTCGGCGATTTTTTTGTTGATTGCCGGGACATACACGCCGTTTACGCTCGGCCCGCTTCGCGGGTTGTGGGGTTCCACCATGCTCGCGCTCGTTTGGGCGCTCGCCATTTTCGGTGTGATCTTGAAAGCGACCCGCGGCGCATCGCGCGATCCGAAACTGGGGATGACGCTTTATCTTGGTACTGGATGGTTGGCGCTGATCGCGGTTCGCCCGATCACGCTGGCGATTCCCTTTCCCGCACTATTCTGGCTGGTGGCCGGTGGCGTCGCCTATACCACTGGTGTGCTCTTTTTCGTGAACGAACGTCTGCGCTACAGCCACTTCATCTGGCATTTGTTCGTCCTTCTCGGTTCGAGCTGTCATTTTCTCGCGATTCTCTCCTGCTGCGCGACCTAAGAGGGGCGAGCGGCTTCGATCGATCAGATTTCTCGTGGAGCGCAAGCGGTGATTGGACAAGAGGAATCGACGGGCGGATTAATTCGCATGCTGCCGGTGGAGCACGACGATCCCATCAACGCAAAGATTCTCGCGATTTCGGAGGATAAGGTCGATGGCTTCGTGCGCGAGCCGTTCGAGGAAATCGCAATTCGCTCCGGCGTCGATGTCGATGTGGTGATGACGCGCATCGCGGCGATGCTGCGCGCGGGAACGATCCGGCGTGTCCGGCAAACTTTGCTCGCGACGAATCTCGCTAACGGTGCGCTGGTGGCGTGGAAGGTTCCTGAGGATAAGGTCGACGCTGCTTTCGAGTGGATGTTCCAGCGCGATCCTTTTTCCGGCCATGTTGTACTGCGCTCGACCGACACTGTTAGCGCGGGATCGGACTACAAATTGTGGACTACGGTGAAAGTCCCCCATGGATTTTCGCTATCGGGACATTGCGAGTTGCTCGCACAAAAAGTTGGCGCGGAACGCTTTCGGCTTATGCCGGCGAAAGGCATTTTCACCCTCGGTGTCGGTCATGTTCGCCGAAAAACGATTGAGCCTGGAAGCAAGGCTGAAGCGCCGGCGAAAATGATTCCGGTGCAAGTTGTCGATCTTAGCGAGCTGGAATGGAAGGTCTTGCTGGTGCTCAAGCGTGAATTCGCTCCGGAAGAAATTCGACCAACCCCATGGGCGCCGCGTGCGAAAGAAGTAGGTCTCGCCCTCGATGAGTTTTATCGCGTTGCCGAGCAACTGAACGCGCGAAAAATTATCGGACGCTTTTCAACTTTCCTGGAACATGTCAAACCGTCGGCTGGCGGAGTTCGTGTGACGCGATTCAACGCGCTTTTTCACTGGGCGATTCCACCAGGGCGGGAGATTGAAGCGGGCGGCGAAGTCGGTCGACATCACATCCTTACCCATTGTTATTGGCGCGAGGCCGGTCCGGAATTCAAGAATGTCAACATCATGGCCGTGGCGCACGGTACGGACAAACACCTTCTCCTCGATCACAAAGCGGCCATAGATAGACATCTTCATTCGAGCGGCATTCCGGTTTCTTATACGAACGTTTTCTGGGGCGGACGCAGCGAGATCAAGCCGTCAGAGATTTCGCCGCTAGTATATCGTGACTGGCTTTGCGAGATGGAGTTATTGAATCGTTCAATCGCTTGACCGCTTTAATCTTTTAACTCTTTGGCGCTTCAACGATTGAATTCAGAATGAAAGCGCTCATCGAAAAACTGCGAAACGGCGTCGATCTCACGAGCAGTGACATCGATTATGCCATGACGCTTTTGCTTTCAGATCAGACCGACGACAAAGCGAAGGTGCAATTTCTCACCGAGCTGCATCGCAAGGGCGAAAGCGCGGATGAAATTCTCCAATTCGTTCGTCTGCTCTTGGAAGCTGCCGTCGATCCGATGATCGATCCAGCGGAATTGCCAGGTCCCATGATTGACGTTTGCGGAACTGGTGGCGCCGGGCTCAACCTTTTCAATGTCTCGACGACGATCATGTTTATCTTGGCTGCGGGCGGGGCGGTGGTGGTCAAACACGGTAACCGCAGAGTCACATCGCCTTGCGGCAGCGCGGATGTTCTGGAAGAACTGCGTGTCCCGATTCAGTTGACGCCGGAACAGTTAAAAGACTGCGTTAAGCGCTTGGGCATTGGATTCGTATTCGCGCGCCAATATCATCCGGCGTTTCGGGCAATCGCAGGAATGCGAGAACGTCTGGCCCAGGAAAACACGCGTACAATTTTTAATCTGCTGGGCCCATTACTGAATCCAGCACGGCCACAGCGACAATTGATTGGCGTTTTCGCGCCTCGTCTCCCAACAGTCTTCACGGAAGTGCTGCGACAGCTCGGACGTGAACGAGCATGGGTGGTCCATGGGCTCGCGCAAGATAGCGCTGGGATGGACAACATTTCGATTTCTGGGGCGACGACGATCGCCGAGTTGCACGATGACAAAATCACTTCGGCTGTTCTCGATGTAAACTGGCTCGGGATCCCACGCGCGCCGGTGGTGGAGTTACAGGGAGGCAACGCGCGAGAAAACGCCGCCACCATCGGAGGGATTCTGACGGGAGAGATCACCGGGCCAAGACGCGACATGGTGATTGCCAACGCGGCCGCTGGATTTGTTGTAGCCGGATTGGCGCGCGATTTGAACGAGGGAATCGCATTGGCGCGCGAGCAAATCGATGCCGGTCGTGCTCTCGCAAAGTTGCGCGCTCTGCAAAATTACGAGCCGAAGGCTTCGCGATAAGTCTTGCCCAAATTCCTCAGGACTGCGACAGCAAACTTCTGGCGATCAACTTGTCGATTCAAGGCCATCGCTAATGAAATTGCCTGGCCACGTAACTCTTTGGCAAAGTCTTGCAGCGATTCGTCCATCAATCTGAACGTCGTTAGGCAATTTGATGGTTGTTTTGAGAGAAAGTTCGTTTTGGATCGTGTCGGCGACGGCTTTCGCCGCCCACGCGGTGAGCCGCGGGGATCTGTTTATGTCGATCTTTGGCCGCAACAGGATAGAAAAGCAAAGGCCTTTCCCGGCGGCCGATTCCCAACGATTGCCCCGTTGGCCGCGGCCGGCGATTTGATGTTCGGCGAAGACAACTAGGCCTTCTTTTGGATTTCCCTTCGCCATTTGTAAAATTGCATCGTTTGTCGAGCTGGTTTCTCCGAGGACGATAATTTCGCGACCAATAACGACTCCGCTGAGATCTGCTTGCAGCTCTTTGGCGACTAAGCGATCCAAAAGTTCAAGCGGGGACATGCGTCATTTCCAAGGAAATATCAATTGCGCGCGGCGAGTGGGTGAGGGAGCCGACGGAGATGTAATCGACCCCAGTGGCGGCAATGCGGCGAACGTTTTTCAGAGTAATGGCGCCGCTCGCTTCAAATTCGACCTTATCTTTTCTCAGCGCGACAGCCTCCCGAATTTGAGCCGGCGTCATATTATCGAGCAGGATTACGTCTATACCCCCAACTTCAATGAAGCCGCGAACTTGTTCCAGATCGTCAGCCTCCACTTCGATGCGAATGCTGGGTCGCTCCTCGCGAAGCTGGCGAATCCGATCGGCGAAACTGGAGAGTCCCTCAAAAGTCGTCAGATGGTTATCTTTCACGAGCACCATGTCGTATAGACCAAATCGGTGATTCGCGCCGCCACCGGCAACCACCGCAGCTTTTTCCAAAGCCCGCAGCCCGGGAGTTGTTTTCCGTGTATCCAAAATTTTGACAGGGTAATTTCCGACCGCCTCGACAAATTGGCGCGTCAGCGTTGCGATGCCGCACAGACGCTGCAAAAAATTCAGCGCGACACGCTCCGCCTTTAGAATCGAGCGCGCCAATCCGCGGACTTCGATAATCGCATCGCCCATGGTAACGTCGGTCCCGTCAGCTTGAATAATCTGCGCATCGACGGACGGATCGACTCGCCGAAAGACTTCCACGGCGGCTCCGCAACCGGCAGCAATAGCTTTTTCACGCACAATGATGCGCCCCGTGACGTGCAACGTCTCTGGCACAAAGAATTCAGTCGTGACGTCTCCCTCGCCAATGTCTTCATTGAGCGCGATTGTGATTGGATCGTAGGAATCAGGCTTCATGGGAGCTGGACAGCTGAGGCGCTTGATAAACGCATCGCTCACCCATGCAGGTTTTCAAATTGCGATTAGCCCCTTGGAAAATTGCAGGGCCGCCGTGATCAATCCGGCGGATGGGAAATCCTGAACACCAGACAGGTTACTTCATCTTCCATAGATCGCCTCTATGAGAACTCTTGCGGAAAGAAATCGGGCAATCTCGCAGTTCGCTCGCGGGGTTTAGTTCGGTACGAAAAGATTCGGGCAGCGCACGCTAAGGAGAAACAACGAATACAAGAAAACGTGCCACCGCCCGAATCGCCTTAACCTGTTGAATTAGACAGCGAAAGCGGGCGGGCGTTCGAATTATTTACGAAAATCCAGTATCCAGAGTAATTCCCGGCGGAGCTGCCTGTGCTCCCCCCAGACTCTACAGCTGCAACTCCGATTGCGCGTTGGCGCTCTGTTGGGCCGCCTCGTCGCGGATTTCCTGGAGAAGCGATTTGAACTCGCACTTTTCCAACGCTGCGATAAGTGCGGGATAATCAGGTTTGATCTTAAGCTGCTCGACTTCCACCGGTAGCTTCATGTCACAATCCAGTTCGACCATTTTCCGGTTTTGCAAAATTTGGTCGCGCGCATTGATCAGCTTTTCGCGCGTCTTCTGATTCTTCACTTTCTCGATGTTCGCCATTAATGATTCCAGCCCGCCGTATTCGCGAATCAACGCCGCGGCCGTTTTCCGCCCCAAGCCAATCCCAGGAATGTTGTCGACCGAATCGCCGGTTAGGGCAAGGACATCGCCGATAAGCTTCGGGGAAACGTTCCATTTCGCGGTCACTTCCGGCTCGCCCAGGAGCGCGAAAGGATCTTTTGGCGAAACGAGATCGGCTTTTGCGGTCGTATAAACCTTCACGCACGGTCCGACCAGCTGAAAGAGATCCTTGTCATTAGTGGCGAGCACCACTTCCACATCACGTTTGCATGCAGCCAAAGCGTAGCAACCCATCAGGTCGTCAGCCTCCGTGTTGGGCAGCGAAATATTTCGGAAACCGAGCAGGGGAGTCAGTTTTTGGATGAAATCGAGCTGCGGAATCATGGGCTGCGGCATCTCCTTGCGGGTCTCCTTGTAAGCCGGCTGCAATTCCACCCGCCGCTCTGGCACGCCTTCGTCCCACACCACCGCGCCCAGTCCCGGCTGCAAATGTTTCATCATCAGCCGCAATGTTTTCGTGAATCCGAAGATCGCGTTCGTCGGTTCGCCGCGCGAATTGGAGAGGTTCGGAATCGCGAAAAAGGAGCGATAGACGTAGTAATGGCCGTCGATTAGCAGCAACTTCACACGATTACCGTAGCCGAAGGGCGCAACGTAGTGCAACCGTCCCGGTTGCGGCGTTTATTTCGCAAGCAAACGCTTGCGCTACTTTCGCTTGCCGCAATTCACGTTTAAGTCCTGGAATGGCCCAAGAATGGATCGTGCGTGTACAGGGTAAGGATTACGGTCCTGTAGAGGTTGAGACGCTCCGCGAGTGGAAAACGGAGGGCCGACTGCTTCCGACAAATCAAGCCCGGCGGGTAGGGGTCGACCTTTGGATCACGGCGGCGGGGATTCCCGGTCTCTTCGAATCCGGTCCGGTGGATGTAGCCCCGGGCGTTGATCGCGGAATACGAGGACAGCATCCTCGGCTACAACGGCGACGCAGCTTTAGCGGGATTCTCCTCGAGACATTCCAGATCTATCGCAAAGGGTTCCTGCAATTTTTGGTGCTTACGCTGCTCATCGCAGTGCCTTCCATTTGTGCGCAATTAACCAGTTCCGCGTTCGGCGCGGCCCCAAGTGTGGAAATGGATTTGCGCACCCAGATTGCGGGAGCCTTTGCCTTTTGCATGCTTCTCCTCAGTCTCGCCGCGTGGCCGATCTTCATCGCTGGCATTCAGATTCTAACAGCCGAGTTGGCTGCTGGTCGCACAGTAAAAATGTTTTCTGTTCTGCGAAACGCGCTCACATTTTGGTCGCGCATCGCGATGCTCTGCATCTTCGTCTATGGCGTTTACTTTTTTTGGACCGTATTGCCGGTCGGGATCATTCTGATGATTGTTCTCGCCGGTCCGTCTGTGGTTTTATTTTTTCTCGCGCTCCTCGTCCTGGCTTTTCAGGTCTGGATCATCGGGCGGTTATTCGTAAATTTTTTATTCTGGCAGCAGTTCGCTGTTCTTGCAGAGGCCGGCGCCAGTAATGCGTTGCGTCAAAGCAGACAACTCGCGCGCAGCGGGCGCGAGCTTCCCTGGTTTCAGCGACCGATGTGGCGCGGCGTCTTTATCGCCTCGATCTGGTTCGCGTTCGTGCTTGTGCTCAACATCGGATCGGAGTGGCAATCAATTCAGCGCTATTTTCACGAGCTAACCACGGTCCAAGATCCTCAAGCGCTGTTGCAGACACTTACGACAAGCTCGAAGTCAGAGCCCTTTAATTCCTTCGGCTTCACTCTCGGCCTTTTGCAAACGGTGTTACGCCCATTGCTTGGGATCGCGTTTGTCTTGCTCTATTTCGAGAGCAAGTCCGCGAGTCGGGCGGTCTCATCCTATGGCGAGATGGACCTCGAACAATAGAGGCTCTGTCCTCTACGCTCTGACTTCTGACCTCTGTTGCTCGATTCGTAACGAATTATACTTGAGCGCAATCGCTTCCCGGATGCGACCCGGCAATTTGACATTGCCCGATTTTATGGCGGCGAATAATCTTGGTGCTGGTGTCACGTCCTTCGCTTTTACTCGTTTTCCTCCTGGTGCTTGCTGGCTGCTCTCGGCGTGGTTTTGATCCTGTGGCGGAGCAGGCGAAGCTCTTGCGTCGGGACGCCAAGTGGGCTGACCTTGCCTCTGCTGGGAAGGATGTTGAGAAGATTGTCTCGTATTGGAGCGACGATGCGGTGCTGATTTTCCCGGGACAGCCCGTCCTCGAGGGCAAAACAGCAATTCGTGCTTATGTCACAGAGAGTCTCAAAACGCCGGGATTTAAAATCCACTGGGTCTCGGAAAAACCTGTGTTCTCACCGGACGGCAAGCTGGCCTACATGCGTGGCAAGGACGAATTGACTGTGCCCGGACCGAACGGTGCGCCAGTGACGGTTCATCTTAGAGGAATATCGATCTGGCGTTTGGACGCCGACGGGCAATGGCGGTGCGTAGTGGACATATCGAATGAGCAGCCACCAGCTGCTCCCGTCGCGAAGTAGTCCCAGGGGACGGTCGGTGCGCCGCGTCAACCAGGCAAAACGCATGAAGCCCCAATGGCTACTCATCTTTTGTTTTCTTGTCATCGTCGACATCTCCTTTGTGCCGCGTTCGTCTGCCACGACGAAAGGGCTCAGTCAGATCGTGACGCCGGAGTTGCAACGGGAGGGCGAACTGTCGGTCAGCTTCCAGGCGCAAAGCGAGAAAATCGGCAATCCATATCAACTGCAAGCCGAGATGGGGTTGACGAAATGGGCTGAGTTCGCGGTTTTTCGCGGGTTCAAACCCGATGACTGGATTTTCGGCACGGAGTTTGGGCTGCTCACAAAGGAGCCGTATCTGCTTTCGGTCGGCTTTGTGAACTGGTCACCGCACATGAACGTCGATCCTCAGCCGTATATCGAAGCCGGTTACTACATCGAGCATCACAAGTTCATCGTCGGCGCCACACATGTCGATTATCGTAATGAAGCGATCCTCGGCTACGCCTACGATTTCAATGAAACCTGGCGGGTGCAGGTCGATTTCCAGAGCGGATCAGGTAATTCATCAACAATCGGGTTTACTTGGAACATAACGAGAGATTTTCAGGTCAACCCTGCGATCTACGTGACGAACGATAGTCCACATGACGTGCTCGGCTACGTGGTTTTCACATACACATTCCGTGTCTGGGGCGGGAAAGAGAGAAGCAACGGGCCTTCTACAAAATGAACATCGCGGCGGCTACGCCGAACATCACAAACGTTATGATTCCGAGTGCGCTTCCCGTGCAAAGCAAATACTGTCTCCGGCCGACTAAAATCACATCATCGGCGTGCGTGCTGGCGTACAGTCAGTAGCAACGCAGTTAGAATTGCGCCCAAGAACGCCGCGGTCATATCTTTCTGCGCATCCCAGATGTCACCTTGAGTCCCGAGATAAGCCGCGCCGAGATCGGGCCGGACAACTTGGGCAATAATCCCTTCCAGAATTTCGAAGAAACTACTCAGCGCCGCGAGGGCAGCGACGGCCAGCCATACAGCCCAGGTTTCATGAGCACCGGCAGAGCGCTGAAAAAGTTCGCGCATCGTATAAACCAACAGAAAACCGAACGCGAAATGAATCACGCGATCAAAGTGATTTCGGTGCAGATGAAGAAAGTCGCGGAGCCAAAAACCGATTGGGACTTTCGCGTAGGTATAATGCGCGCCGATTGCGTGTAGCGCCAGGAATAGCAAGATCAGCGCATAGGATAAATTCGACAATTGGAACTTGCGATAGGTCGGAATGAGTACGCTGGCTGTCGCAAAGACAAGCAGGTTTTCCAGGAACCAATCGCTGCGATCGACAGGATGGATTGCGAGCACCGCCCAAAAGAGCGCGTAGCAGGCAAGGGCGGTTTGTAGAAAGGAGTTATCGATGAAACGTCCGTAGGGTTGCTTCATCGCGCCTTTCGTTTTCCATTCGTCAACAGCACGGCGGCCATCATGGTCAGTGATCCGAGCAGAGCCGAGAGCATATCGTTCTGGGCGTCCCATTCGTCGCCCTGTCCGCCAAGCCACTCGACTCCTTTCCCGGGCGCGACTATTTCCGCGACGATGCTTTCCAGAATTTCAAAGAAACCGCTAATCGCGAGAATGATCGCGGGCGGTAGCCAGAAGCTCCACCCGCGACGGATTCCGCTGACGCGCAGCAACAGTTCGCGAACTGGGAATGCCAGCAAAAATCCGAATCCAAAATGAGCCACTCGGTCGGCGTGGTTTCGCGAGAATCCGAGGAAATCTTTCGCCCACAGGCCGACGGGCATTTTTGCATACGTGTAATGCGCCCCGATCGTGTGAAGAATAACGAAAAGCGCGATGAATATGTAGGAGGCGTTGGAAAGGTGAAGGCGCTGATGCGTTAGCGAAAGGGCGAAGACAAAAAGAACAAGCAGTAGATTTTCGAGGGTCCACGCTTGTCGATCCACCGGATGGATCGCCGCGAGAACCCAAATAACAGCGCAGAGCGCAGCCAGAGCGCCGATGAATTTGTTTTGTTGGCTCACCTAAAGCAATTTTCCTCCGCCTGATCGACCGCAGACCGTTATCGAAGTAAGACTCCGCCGTGCAAGAAAGCTCAAAATCGCCGCGAGGTCGCGTTAGTGCCGGATTGCTCATGTTTCGCCAGACGCACGGTGCGCTTGAGGTGTTACTCGTGCATCCTGGCGGCCCATTCTTTGCCAAGAAAGACGACGGCGTATGGACAATTCCAAAAGGCGAGGCCGCTCCCGGAGAAGATCTCCTGATGCGGGCTCAGATTGAATTTGAGGAAGAGCTCGGCATCCAGCCGTCAGGGGACTGGATTCCGCTCGGATGGATCAAACAGAAGGGCGGCAAGATTGTGCACGCTTGGGCGTTCGAAGGGGGCTTGCCGGAATGGTTCAAACTGAAATCGAATATGTTCGAACTGGAATGGCCGCCTCGTTCGGGCAAGCTGAAGAAATTTCCGGAGATCGATCAGGCTGTCTTCTTTTCGGAGGACCTTGCACGTCGAAAAATAAATCCTGCGCAGGTGCCTTTTCTCGATCGCTTACGGGCTGCGCTGAACCGTTAATCAGCAGAGATAGCGATCCTTTCCGCTCTGCGGACTTGAGCTGGTATTTGAGCGAATCTTGCGTTTCCTCCCGAAGACCGCTCCAGTTTAATTATGAGCGACGACGTCTTAACGAGTCGCTCCCGCAATGAAGGAGCCAATCGGTTCGCATTTTGGATGAGACGGATCTTCAGCTTTTGGAACCTTGAGAATATCAAGATCGTCCGACGGATAATCGTCTCCGTGATCGGGGTAACCGTGTTACTGATCGGAATTGCGCTCCTGGTTTTGCCGGGGCCGGCGTTCATCGTTATTCCCATTGGGCTCGCGATCCTTGCCACGGAATATGCATGGGCGCGACATTGGCTGAACAGAGCTCGTCAAATCGCGAGCGATATCGTTTCGGTCGGTAATCGCGACAATCAGTAACCTCCAAATGGTAGATGACCGCGCAATCGTGCAAGAAATGGAGCTGACCGCGTCTTCAGAGCGCGCCGATGAAATCTTTCTCGAAGGGCCCCGCTCCCGCTTCGAAGAATTCATTACGCTGTTGAAAGTGATGCGCGATTTCCTGTGCGGATTTCGCACACTGCACTTCGTCGGTCCATGCGTGACCGTTTTCGGCTCAGCCCGAATCAAAAGTGACGATCCGAATTACGAGCTGGCTCGAAAAATGGGCGCGGCGATTGCACGACTCGGGTTCACAGTCATGACCGGGGGTGGGCCTGGCATTATGGAAGCGGCAAACCGCGGCGCGAAAGAGGTCGGTGGCCGCTCTGTTGGCTGCAATATTGAGCTGCCGTCCGAGCAGGCGGCAAACCCTTATCTCGACCGCTGCGTGCGAATGCATTACTTCTTCGTCCGCAAAGCGCTCCTCATTAAGTATACCTACGCTTTTGTCGTCATGCCCGGCGGCGCAGGCACGCTCGACGAGTTATTCGAAGCGGTGACCCTGATTCAGACCGGAAAAATCAAAAACTTCCCGATCGTGATCATGGGCACCGATTACTGGCGGGAACTGATCGGTTTCATCGACAAAATGGCGCACCATGGGATGATCAGCGCTTCTGATCTAAGCCTGATCTACGCTACCGACTCGGTGGACGGAGCCATTGCACACATTCGAAGCAAAACGATCGAACCATTCGGACTCAAACGCGTCGCGCGCATCCGACGATATTTCCCCTGGCTCGGCGAGCGCGGGCTGTCTGCTGACGGCACCGCCGTCAGGTAGGGGCGATTGACCCATTCGACTTCGCTCAGGGCAGGCTCTCAATCGCCCAGGCGGTTCAGGCCTGCCGCGCCATCGCACAGCAAAGGCGGGTGAACCGCTCCTACCAGTAGATTGCAACTACTGATATAATTATGGGATGCCGCGTATCATGCGGAAACGGCTGGAATCATCGCCAAGATCGCAGGCGTAAGGTGGCAACGGAATTTCTTCGATCATCGCCTTCGCAACGATGAAAGTTTGGCCGAGAAGTTCGCCTACATTTGCCAGAACCCGGTCCGCGCCGGGTTAATCCCTAGCGAACATGACTGGCCTTACACCTTCATCCCAGATGAGACATCCCGCACGTAGGGGCGATTGACTTCCACAGCCCGTGGCTAAAGAAGCGCTTTACCGAGCGAGGACGTTGCGGGAAAAGATTTGCAACCAGAGCGATTTGAACAAAGCCATGCGCAGGACGTCCTGGTGTTTGTCGCCGACGGTGATGTCGTCAAGGAAAACGCCTTCCAGCTCGAAACCAAACCGGCTATTGAGATTGATATTGCGCATGTTGATGTCGCGCGAGTGGATGTAAACCTTGTTTAGATTCCGGATCATGAAAGCATAATAAAGGAAGCCGAACGTCGCGCGTTTCCCGATGCCTTTGCCCTGCAACCCGGACTCGCCCACCAGCTTTTTCATCTCGAGTTTGCCTGCCGTCAGGTCGATGTTCTCGCCGCCGACGATTCCTACCAGCTGGTCATTGTAATAAACGCCGAAATATTCCCGTGTCGGATGAGTCAAATACTTTCGCAGCTCGCTTTCGTTTTCGGGAAACCGCGGCACGAAGCTTTCGCGGACAGCCGGGACTTTTAGCCACCCGATAACCTTGCTGACGTCGGGCACTTGTAGCGGACGAAGCGTCACGTATTGGATGGCGAGTTCTTTGCGGTCCGCCCATTCATCCCTCACAGACGCTAGCGTAAAGATTCCGTTGTAATACTCCACCCCTTCGGCGGGTTTCTTTTCATTCGCCAGGAGATTGTCGAGCAGGTGCGAAGCCACCTGGATGATCTCGTGCTTGCGCACGCCATAGTTCGTGAGTTCGTTGTAAAAGCCTTTCGCGACTAGTTTCAGCATCTGATCGCGCTGCTTCTTGCCGACGATGTCTTTGTCGCTCTGCTCGTCCATCGTTGCCGCCAGCCGCACTATTTCACCTTCGCAGCTAAAGTCCATACTCCTCGGGCTTGTTTCATGGGAATGACTTGTTTAATAGCTTTGCGGGGTTCGTCGTTGCTCTAACGGAGCCGGCCTTCGCGCGCGGAAGGTGATACCTACCAGAAGCGGGGGTGTCTTTGATTGCGATGTGAACGAACGCCTGCCCGCGTTCTGAGATCCGGCGAATTGCAGAGAAGAGGCTCTAAGCGAGGATTGCCTGAGCTCGGCTCAAGCGGCGGCAAGACCCGCTCGGATTACAGCGGCTATCACGATTGACGCAAGCGCGACCTCATCGCGACGATTCCGAAGTTGCTTTCGCGTGCTCTTAAATGCGTCGCGCGTCAACATAACTGCTTCCCGAGGATCATCGGTCAATCGAGAAGCGAAGCTGTAAACGGCGGGATAGTAACGAGCGACCAAACTATCAAAACGTGAGCTTTTCGCTTTCATCGGCGGCTTCCTTTTTTGATTGGTGGCAGTCCCATTGCTTTTCCTTATATGTCTTGCCCGGAGCGCTGCGCAATCGACGTGTATGTTCCCGCAGCCAGCCAGCATTTCGGCCAGCGAGAGCTCGCCAAGTTCTTTACAACGACGTTTCATCTTGCTTTCTCGTTTGTGCTGATAATGACCCAATGCCCAGCGTCCGGCGCTTCTGCTTTGATCGGATATGGTGGACGTTGCACCGCTAGAATCGTTTCCGAAAAAACGAAAAAAAACATTCCAATAGTTATTGCAACTAATGTTCTCTTCAAGACCACGCGGGAATGGTTGGTGTTTCCATTTCTCACCTCGTTCTACGGAAACGACGGAACGAAGTTCTCGAAAAAAGCTGAACGGCGATTGAGCCTGTCCTCAAGCAGCCCAGCTAGAGAAACGATCTTGAATACGTGATGATCTCGGATATGCCCTAGCGCGAGGTTAGGCGCTAAGGCATACCATAAGCTGCTTTCAATCTTCTGGACAAGCTCTCCAAGTCCCCGTATACGTTGAAGTCGTCAATTCCAAGCAAGAACAACTCCTTCTTCATGTGTTCTTTGGCGGCCCCGGGAATGAAAAACGAGAACAGCGACTATTTTCCCCCCTAGTTAGCACGTGCCGCTTGGGGACATGAAACGTAAAACAGCTTCGTTGAAGACTCATGCGATGGTCAAGGTGATCTGGGCGAACAGGTATAATAAAGTCAGGAAAATCATCCGGTTTCTGCCACCGAAAAATTGGGTGCAATGCTTTCTCAAATATTGCGTTTCGCGCTGTAGCGATTCCTTCAAAACCCACTGCCTTCTGGCTGGGAGAAAGCTGGTAAGCGTCCATCATGAACAGCTCACCATCGGAGCCGTTGTTTGCTGTGACAGCGAAGAATAGCGCAGGCAAAGGACTGTTCGTCCAATCCAGAAGCCTGGTCGGCATTCGATAATGTTGTTGTAAGAAATACAGCTCGGCGTCGGTTTCTCTACCGGTGAGAAGCCCCGCCGCTTGGACCCGAAAATCCTGAGTCATGTGTTGTTCGATTCGTAATCGGTCGAGCTCATTCTCGCCTGGAAATCCGGGCGATACACGCCAGGTTGAAGCTCCCAGCCAGACTTTGAGTGGCCGCGGAACCAAAGTCTCACGTGAGCATGACGCGATTCCGCTAGGCCAGATTTGGCGATTTGATCAAGCAAGTCCTGTAATCGCCGGACTTCGCCGTCATATGTTTTCTCATCTACCATTTGCTTCCCCTATCCTAACGAGAACAGGATCGGCTACCGCTACCGGGACCGAGCTTGAATTGCAATGAACGTGTTTTCATAAAGTGAACCGTGGGCAACTGCTCCTCCATTAAATTTCTTTTTCAAGATGCAATAAATCTTTTGCCAATCTGGATCAGGGCGCACGCGAACCGGCTTATCCATCGAAGGAAAAAGCCAGCCGAGCCAGAGCGCAGCATCAGCAATTTCCACAACGAACAATGACCTGCCCCGAAACACACGAATGACGTTTAAGCAAAGGAGCGCAGAAAGTGTAATTTGAGCTGGATCTTTCCCGTGATTGACGCCCTTCGCAACGCGCCCTAGACTACCGCAACGAACTTGCTTTTGGAGAAATTGCCATGTTGAAACGATCATTGATTGCTCTCCTGATTCCGGCGTTCGCCTGCGCAATCCTGAGCGCGCAGGAGCTCTCGCCAATTCATCAACCCACACTAACTCCGCAAAACAGCGGCACCACCAACGGTCTGATCGCGGTCTGGCCGGTGAACCCACAGGTAGTCTGGGCATCCGGCCGCGCCGGCACATTCACTGTCACCACCGATGGCGGACAGACGTGGAACGCCGGTGTAGTGCCAGGCGCCGAACTGCTGCAATTCCGCGACGTACAGGCCTTCAGCGCTAACGTCGCCTATCTGCTGTCCATTGGAACTTCAGGGGATCCAACAGATTTTCGCATCTACAAGACGGTGGACGGCGGTGCCAGTTGGACGATACAGTTCGAGAACCAGAATCCGGGTGCCTTCTACGACGGCTTCGCGTTCTGGACCCCGCATCGTGGCATCGCGCACAGCGATTCAGTGAATGGAGTGTTCCCGGACCTGCGGACCACCGACGGAACGACCTGGCAGGATATCAGTAACAATATGCCGCCGGCATTGCCGGGAGAATTCTCCTTCGCATCGAGTGGCACTTGCGTTACAACACAAGGTGGGAGGAACGCCTGGATTGCGACAGGCGGCTCGGCGATTGCCAGGGTCCTGGCCACCAGAGACGGAGGCAACACGTGGAACGCGCATGACACTCCCTTGGTGAGTTCCCCTAGCGCGGGCGCCTTCACCGTCGATTTCCGTGACCCATTCCGTGGCATCGTAGGCGGCGGTGATTTGGACCCCAGCAATCCCAATAGCGCGGACACCGCAACTTCGGGCGATGGCGGTCAAACGTGGACTCTTACGAACCCTCCTCCGGTGACGGGAGCCATTTTCGGCCTAAGCTACCTGGGTCAGACTGGTAACGGCGCCGGAAACAATCTCGGCCGCACGGTGGTGATTACGGCCAATGACGGAGGCGCGGCCTGGACTCCCGATGAGGGAAACACCTGGTTCACGTTGCCCGGTGTGAGCGGCTACTGGGCGGTAGCTTTTGCCAGTCCCAAAGCCGGATGGCTGGTGGGTACGGATGGTCGCATTCTGAAGATCAGCTTCTAGCGACCGGCGAAAGGTCAGGTTCAAAGCCCGCCGTACGTGGGAGGCGGTATATCGACCTTTTATTATTGGTAAATAAACCCTGTCATTGCTTCGGTAGTAGGCGGCGGCATCGTAAGTGGCCCGTTCCCTCTAAGGTTCGCATAAGCACCTGTGCCACTTACAATCTCCCACCTTCCCGCAGGTGGGGAGGTGGCAAATTCGCATTGCTGATGAATAATGATAACTCCATCTGGTGCTATCAACGTAACCACGCAATGAGCTCTCCTACCATTCTCATTAAGGCCAACGTGCATTGTTGAAGGCCCTGAAATTGTAAGGGCTCCGGTCGTGGTAAAGGTTCCCGTTACATCGGGAAATGTCGAAAAATCATATATGCCCGTGATGGTAACCGGTGTGCGGGTTGAAGCCGACGTGGACGGGACCGAGCCCATCGCGAAGAGAGCAATCACACATAGCACGATTGCCGCAGGAAAAATTTTGTTGTGTCGCATAATTAGTGTCCTCTTTTTTAATGGTGAATTGATCTGAGACTGTTGTCTGATCGCTATCAGTGGAAGGTTGGTTGTTTTTTTCATATTGTTTTTCTCATTGTTAGGGCTGCATTTAGTTTCTGTTGGTTTTGAAGTGATGAGTACTTTCCCTTTCCTGGAGATCGCGCTAAACGGTGTCTCAGCGAAGATCCAGCCCCACGGACTTCTTCAGCCCGGCCGAAGATAAGTTGAAACGTCGGATGACGTAATCAAAGACAACTTTATCAGCACTCCGACAGCCCGTATATTATACCTTAGTTCAATACGCCCGATTGATTTTATGTGTGGAGTTGTCATTTTTTTGCTGAGGCTGGATTTTAGGTTTGAGCTGAACCGGTAGGCTGAGTTGGTTTTCTCATAATTTCAAAGAAAGGTTCTGGGGTTCACTGATGTTCTAGGGAATCTGCGAAGCGAGTTCTCAAAATCTTCCGAAAATCGGAAAATCCGTTGCCAGATCGAGAATAGTAAGTGGGCGCGGGCATTCTGCCTATCGGGGAAAAGCACCGATTTTTTGCCCGGCTAATCCCCGATTGACGTATCAGGGAATTGTCGTTGGCCGCTCAGCTGTTCCTGACAATTGTCCAAAATGGTAGGAAGGGAGCGCTGGGCCGTCCATTTCCTTCGGCGCGCCTCCTTCGACTTCGCTCAGGACAGGCTCTGGTCGCGCCCCTACCACTTTTCCCCCGTAACAGCGGCTCGACACCCGCCTTCGCTCCGCTTCGGCGCGGCAGGCAGCGAGGCGGCTACAGCGCCATCAGCGACTGCTGGGGTGAACCTGCGGTTGTGCCCAGTAATTCCCGGGCGCCGTGCTTGAGCGCTTCAGCATTGGCATAGCCAAGTTTCGCCTTAATATGCTCGCAGTGGCTCTCGATTGTTTTGCGGCTGATGCCGAGTTGCTTCGCGATCTCTCCCTGCCCGTGTTGGGCAGCAATCAAAGAAAGTACTGCCATTTCGCGATTGCTGAGAACATCGAGCGCGTGTGGAAGGTTGCGATCGCCCGCCAACTTTCGCATCGCGAGGCAAGTGATTGTTTTGCTCGCGTAGATCTCGCCCGCCAGCACAGTCTCAATCGCCTGCATTAACTCTTCCACCGAACCGTTCTTCATCCAGTAACCCGATGCTCCGGCACGAAGCGCGCGCTCCGCATAAGTCCGTTCAGACCGCCGCGACACAATCAGGATGCGAATCGCGGTTTTCGAGAAACGGTTCGATGAGCAGCACATCGGGGCGATGTTGTCGAACAAGTCTATTCGCCTCCTGAAAAGTATGCGCGCCACCGCAAACACGATATCTCCCGTCGCGTCCGACGATAGTGGCCATCCCTTGTTCGCTGACGCAAGTGTCTCCAACCACCACGACCCGGATCGGTTGTGCGCCCGCTGGAGCTGTCGGGCTTTTTGTCACGTTTTGCGAGTCTACAAATCGGTCTGGACCATTGCAATCTTTTAATTGCGTTTTTTGCGAGAAATATTTCCGGGAATTGCCAGGCGAAGTTCCCGGGAAAAAAGAGATGCAAGCCAACCTGGCGATTGAGGTCAATCGCGAAAGCTTTCGGAGTCAATCGCCCCCCTACGTTGCTCCCGGCTAGAGCCGTGACGCACGGTGAAAGTAGTCGAGGGCCTCGGTGGAATCTCCTTTTGCCATGACCGTGTTTCCGCAGTTCATCAACCCGCGCGGGTTGCGCGGACTCTTTGCGCTACGGCGTGAAGCGCCTTTCCAGATTTCTTTCCGTGGGTTGACGTGAAATTGGTATGGGCAAATTCCGTCGAGCCGACGAATAAAAATTTGAGAGGACGAACCGCCTAGCTTGACAGACCCCCTATGCAACCCAGGGCGCGCTGTGTTATGTCAGTTATGAGTAAAAGTAGCCGTCTCAGTGATGGGACCGCCCATTGTGATTGAAGCAGGATTGTTCGTGCCCGAGAAGGAGCCTGTCCCAGCGCCTGTCCAGCTGCTGAAGCTTTAGCCCTTGGATGGCGTTGCCGTTACTGAGACACTCACGCCACTGTTTTTCCTCCCTCTACCTGGACTTATCGTGCCACCATCTCCATGGCTCATCGTTAAATAATACTGGGTTAGTCCAGCTATTCCACACGTAACGAACCCCTGTACCACCGCTCTGCGGCGATGTTGTGGCAATGGTGTGGCTTGAGCCAGGCACCCAGGAAAAGGTCTGTGCCGCAGCATAGGGAGTACCGTCAACCGTGAAGCTACGACCTACGGGACTTGTCTGCACGGTTACCTGAACTGGGTTCTGCGTAAAGGCGGCTGTCTCCGTAATCGGCCCAGTCATCGTGATTGAAGCCGGATTGTTCGTGCCAGAATAAGAGCCAGTGCCGCTACCAGTCCAACCGCTGAAACTGTAGCTTACCTGGGTATTGTTGGTTGGCGTTGCACTAATTGAGACCGTCGCTCCGGCGTTTCTCCACCCACTGGCGGGACTCACCGTTCCTCCAGTTCCGTGCGTCATCGTCA
>VBQB01000146.1 GCA_005887855.1 Verrucomicrobiota bacterium
ACTTCACCGTCGCCACCTGGCTTGGGTTCACCTTCGTGATGCATGTGCGCGCTGCGCAGAAACGGCACTTTATCGAGAACATGCTCCTGGAACCATTCGAGCCAGAGATAAATGACCGGCGTCACAAAAAGCGTAATCATTTGTGAGAAAACCAGGCCGCCGACAATGACAAGACCGAGCGGGCGGCGCGCCGAGGCGTCGTGGCCGAACCCGAGCGCAAGCGGCACCGCGCCCATGAGAGCGGCGAGAGTGGTCATCATGATGGGCCGAAAGCGCTCCAGACTGGCTTCGTGAATTGCCTCTCGCAGACTCAACCCCTCGTCGATTCGTTTCAGCGCGAAATCGACCACAAGGATTCCGTTCTTCTTACGATGCCGAGCAGAAGAAACAAACCAATAACGCTGTAAAGAGACAAGCTTGATCCAAAAACCCAGAGCGTGAATAAACCGCCCACGACCGCCGGCACGATCGCGGGGAAAAGCACCGTGATCGGATGGACGTAGCTTTCGTAAAGAATTCCCAGAATCACATACATAACAAAAATCGCGGAGAGTAGGAGCAGCGGGAGCGACTTAAAGAGTTGGCGAAAGACAAGCGCTTCACCTTGAAACGTGGCTTGCACACTGGGGATTTGTTGGTGCACTTGTGCAAAGCTGTCTTCGATGAATTTCGTTGCATCACCGATCGCTACGTTCGGCAGCAAGTTGAAGTTGATAGTCACGCTCGTGAATTGGTTGAAGTGATTGACCGCCTGCGGACCAACGATTTGCTTTGTCGATGTTACCGCGCGCAGCGGCACAAGGTTGGCGGCAGTGCCAGTAGTGGTCGTGATTGTTCCACCCCCTGCTCCGCTCGCACTGAAATTGCCACCGGTGTTACTGCGTACGTAAAGATTATTGAGATCGGCCGGCTGGGCGCGTTCGTTGTCTTTCACCTCGAGAATCACCTGATATTGGTCCTCGGGCTGTTTGATCAAATAGACGTAATTCTGCGAGTAGGCCGTGCGCAACAAACTCTGCACGGCGGACGTGGAAACGCCGTATGTAGCCGCGCGCTCGCGATCGATATCGACGGTGAGATTCGGTGTGCTGTTGTAATAATCGGAGCGGACGGAAGCGAAGCCTTTGAAATTTTTCAGCTTCGTCATCAACTGATCGGCGGCGGCGTAAACTTCATCGGGCACAATGCCGCTGAGCGTATAGGCGTATTGCCCTTGCGTCTGACTGGTGGCGCCGACATTGATTTGCAGCACCGGGTTTGGCTGCAAGACCGCGGTTATGCCCGGAATTGAGCTGATCGATTTCTGCAACTGTGGGATGCACTGCTCGATTGGCAGGCGTTGACTTCTCGGTTTGAGAAAACAAAAAATCAGACCTTGCGACGACGAAGTCCGAGCGGCGAAGCCTGCGAGGGTGAAAAACTGTCCGATGTTTTGATCGTCCTTGAGTTTCTGATTCACCTGCTGCTGATAGGCATGCATCTGCGCGGGCGAAGAACCTTCCTGCGCGATGAAAACTCCCCTGATAAAACCGCTGTCGCCTGGAGGCAGCAAGGTAAACGGCAAATGGGTGAAGAAAAACCAGAGCCCGAGAATGCATCCGAGGAGAATCGGAACGGCCAGCCAGGCGCGATCGAGAAATTTGTCCAGGGCCCTGCCATACGCTGCGATCACGCGTTGGATGAAATCGCTGGTCCATTTTTCCATGCGTGCGCGCTTATGTCCGGCTTTGCGTTCGCCCAGAATGCGCGCGCACATCAGCGGAGTCAGAGTTAACGAAATAAGTCCCGAAGCGAGAATCGCGACGATAATCGTAACCGAAAATTCACGGAAGATGCGACCAAGCAAACCGGGCAAAAACACCAGAGGAATAAAAACCGCAGCCAGCGACAGCGTCATCGACATGATGGTGACGGAAATCTCGCCGGCGCTGTTGAAAGCGGCTTTCAGAATCGATTCACCATGCTCCGCGCGACGCACGACGTTCTCCAGAAACACAATGGCGTCATCGACCAGGAATCCGATCGCCAATGTCAGCGCCATC
>VBQB01000147.1 GCA_005887855.1 Verrucomicrobiota bacterium
GCGAACTTCGGCCACATCGCGCAGATAGACGGGCGAGCCATCTCTGTTCCTGGCAACAATCAAATTGCGATAGCCTTCTGCCTGATCAATCTGCCCGTTCGGCAGAAGAACAAAGGTGCGGTGCGCCCCGTCGAATTGTCCGGCGCCAGAGTAAACCGTCCCCGCTTTGATCGCGCCGGCGAGATCATCCATGGTCAATCCGCGCGAAGCGAGCCCAGCGGGATCGGCTTTGATTCGAATCGCGGCCTGAACGCCATAGATGTTTACCTGCGATACACCAGGAAGGATGGCGATGCGCTTCGCCACGGCGGTGGACGCGTACTTGTAGAGATCGCCATCGGTCAGCGTATCGGAAAGCAGACCGACCAGATAAATCGCCTGATCGTTCGGATTTGTTTTCGTGAATGTCGGCGGACTGGGCAGATCGAGAGGCAACTTCCCGGTAGCGCGCTGGATCGCAGCCTGCACGTCTGTGGCAGCGTCGATGATACTTTTGCTGAGAACAAACTGGAGCGTGAAGGACGTGTTCCCCTGCGTGCTTGTGCTCGTGATGATGTCGAGCCCTGGGATTTGCAGGAACTGTTTCTCGAGCGGCGTGGCGATGTTGTTCGCCATGGTCGTCGGGTTCGCACCGGGATAGGAGCAGGTGACCTGGATAACCGGGTAATCAACCGCGGGAAGATCGTTAACCGCCAGCTTGCCGTAGGTGGCGATCCCGGCAACAATAACCGACAAGGTCAACAGGACCGTCATCACCGGCCGCCGAATGAACGGACCAGACAGCCCCGACCCTTTAACTTTAACCAAGGGCGCCTCTGGCGGTACCGTCAGAGCCGCGCCACCCGTTACCGGTTTTGCCCGGTGTTGTCGATCCTTTGCAGGATGCGGCGAATCATTATGCTCGTGATCCCCTGCCCCATCGTGTTGCTCTTCTCCGGCCATATCGAGAAACCTCTTTCTACATCGGAGCTCCGGCAGCAACCTGCCCGCCGCTGGGAGGACTGGGAGGATTGTATGGCTTTGGGTCTACTTTTGTCCCTGGCGCCAACGCGAGCTGGCCGGTAACGACAACTGTCTCGCCGGCTTTGAGGCCCTCTTCAATTACTGTAGTATCGCCCTCCTGTCGCTGACCGGGTTTGACTTGGCGCAAATCGACTGTGTTGTCCGGGTTCAACACGAAAACAAATGGACCGTTCTGGCTGATTTGCACCGCTTGCGACGGCACTAGATTCGCGTCTTGCAGCTTATCCAAAATGAAGCGCACACGCACAAATTCTAATGGCCAGAAGGCATGGTCGGGGTTCGGCGTGACAGCGCGCGCTTTAACCGTGCCCGCGCTCGGCTGCACCGCAGTATCGATGAAATAAAGATCGCCAGTGCGTGGTGGTTTTCCGCCATCTGGAGAACGAGTTTCCACTTTGACGTTTGGCCCACCCAAATAACGGCGAACGAGCGGCAGATCTGTTTCGGAAACGGTAAAGTCTGTGT
>VBQB01000148.1 GCA_005887855.1 Verrucomicrobiota bacterium
CCAATCACGGAAGCCGCAGCACTCTCGTATTCCGCGTCGCTGCGATGGATTGAAGCGCCGATGCCAGTCTCAACCGCAACTTCAGCGCCAAGCGCCGCCAATTTTTTTGCCGTCTCTGGCACAACCGGCGCGCGTTTTTCTCCCAGAGCCGTTTCTTTAGGAACAAAAATGCGCATCGCCTACTTTTTTGGCTATGCGCGACCACAAAAGCAAGCAACACATATGCACAATGGCATAACACCTGTTCACAGATTCAGCCAGATTTTCGAGATTGTTGGCTCTAGGTGGTCTGTTCTCACCCGCTAATCCGAATCTGCGCGTCAGGACACGCGCCACTACAGTCCGGCGTGTTAGGTCCACTTTCCGCATATGCCCGTTTGCGAACCGTATCGTTCCCGCAGATCATTTCGGAGTGACGGAACACGTCGACGCATTCACAAAACAGATTTGTGAAGTTATCGTAGGCAAGAATCAGGCGGTAAAACTCGCAGTCGCCTGTCTGCTCGCGCGCGGCCACCTCTTGATTGAAGATATCCCCGGCGTGGGCAAGACAACGCTCTCCCAAGCGTTGGCGCGTTCGCTCGCGCTGGCTTTCCAACGCATCCAATTTACGAGTGACCTGCTTCCGGCCGATATACTCGGTAATTCCATCTTTGATCGAGAAGAGCAGCGCTTCGTGTTTCACCGCGGCCCGCTCTTTTCGCAAGTCGTTCTGATCGACGAGGTAAATCGCGCGACCGCCAAAACGCAAAGCGCGCTGCTTGAAGCAATGGAGGAACATCACATCTCAATCGATGGCGTGACGTATGAGTTGCCCGAACCCTTTTTTGTGATCGCAACGCAAAATCCGCAACATCAAGTCGGTACGTTTCCGCTGCCCGAATCTCAGCTCGACCGCTTTCTGATGCGGATCGAACTGGGCGTGCCAGACCGTGCTAGCGAACGCGCAATGCTTCTGGGGATGGATCGCCGCGAGATGCTTAAGGAATTAAAACCGGTGTTTAGTCCACCAACATTGCTCGAAATTCAAGATAACGTGAGGAAGGTGCACGCTTCGGCCGCGCTGCTCGATTACCTACAGGATTTGCTCGATGCCTCGCGGCAACGTCACAACACCGGCTTGTCGCCCCGCGCAGGTCTGGCCTTCCTGCATGCATCCCAGGCCTGGGCGCTGATGAACGGACGCGACATGGTCTTGCCCGAAGATATTCAAGCTGTGGGAATCCCAGTCATGGCGCATCGACTAGGGCACGATATCGAGCAGCCCGGGCAAAGTGGGCGCACGCTCGCTGATAATCTTCTGCACAGCGTGCCAGTCCCGTGAAAAAGAAAAAATTCCCGTTCGTCTATCCGACCAAAAGTTTTGCCGGCTTGCTGTTTGTTCTAGCCGCGATGTGGTACGCGGCCTCAAGTCAAAATAGCGCGGCAGTTTACCTGCTCTTGTTCGCACTGACTGCGGTCTTTCTGGTTTCAATTCCGCACACCCTGATCAACCTCGCCGGTGTGACGATAGCGCTCGAATCCGTAAAGCCGGCGTTTGCGGGCGGAGAAGTTTCGCTGCCGGTCGAGATCATTAACGGGGCACGTGCGACGCGGCATGGAATTACCCTGGCTCGGTCGAGGCCCGGCCGAGAGCGCACCCGCATCGACCACATCCCGGCCGGCAAAGCCGCGCGTGTAACGCTTCGATTTCCCGCACGGCAACGGGGCAAACATGAGATAGGCACATTGTGCCTAACAAGTGTTTATCCGCTCGGTTTTATTCGCGTTTTGAAGAAATTTACGGCGTCCCAAACCTATGTTGTGTATCCTAAACCTTCCGGAAATCTGCAGCTTCCTTCGAGTCGCGCCCGTTCCCCCCATAGCCGGCCACAAGCGGACTTCGGAGAAGGCGATGACTTTGCGGGAGTCCGTGCCTACGTGCCCGGCGAGTCGCAACGTCACATCGATTGGAAAGCCGTGGCGCGCGGACAGCCGCTCATGACAAAACAGTTTACTGCCGAAATGCAGGGCTCGCTGTACCTCGATTTTTCTGCCCTCCGTCTTGCCGATGTGGAAGACAGGCTGTCGCAGCTCGCGCTTTGGGTGATCGAAGCCGAACGCGCGCGGCGTTCCTACGGTCTTCGTCTGCCAGCTAATGAGATTCCGCCGGCAGTTGGGCAATCGCATTTTCACCAGTGCCTGCGCGCACTCAGTCTATTTCAGTGAAGACACGGAGAGATACGAGTATTCCACGGCGGCCGCTGCTTTGGCTGGCCGCCGCATTGCTCTTCACACTGCCTCCAATGTTCGGCTCTCTCGCACCCTGGGTCCCATGTCTTTTTCTGATCACCCTCGCAATGAAATTTTGGATGGAGCCAAAAGGCTACCGGCTTCGCTCTACAACTTGGAAACTGATTCTCGCGGCCGTGACACTCGCCGCCATCTTCTCCAGCTATGGATCCCTCAAGGGCATCGAGCCTGGCGTGTCTCTTCTTGTCGTTCTCATGTCGCTCAAGATTCTGGAAGCGCACACCGCGCGCGAGTTCCAAGTGATGGTGATGATGGCTTGGGTGCTTTGTCTTTGCGGATTTTTTCTTTCCCAGGATTTCGCGATCGCGCTTTGTCTCCTGGCCGCGTTCGCATTGCTGCTTGTCGCACTGATCCAGTTTCATCGCGGATCGTCACCCGGCGCTCTCTGGCCGCCACTCGGTGCGACTGGCAAACTCCTTGCTCAGGCGGCGCCGCTGGTCGTCTTACTGTTCCTTTTGTTTCCGCGAATAAATACCGGCTTCCGATTTGAAATTCTCGGCGCTGGTTCGGCGGCTTCCGGTTTTTCCGATCGACTTTCTCCAGGCAGCATTGCATCTCTTGCAAATTCTTCCGAGATCGCTTTCCGCGGGGAGTTTCCTGACGGCAAGACGCGACCACCTGGCCCGATGTATTGGCGCGGCCTAGTCATGTGGCATTGCGAAGGTATGGAATGGAGAGCTCCGTATGCTCCTGCATCAATCTCTCACTCCGCCAGGCAATCCCCGAGTGGCAAGACGATGCGCCAGTGGATTACGATCGCGCCGCATCGTGCGCACTGGATGTTCGCGCTCGATCGACCATTTCAAGCCCCTCCTGGTGCGACGCTCGCGCGTGGCGATTATCTATGGAGCGTTCAGTCGATTCGAAAAGCGCGCCGATATGAGGTCATTTCATCTCCCGAGGTTACAGGAAAAGAGCTCCAGCCGCATGAACGCAAGGAAGCGCTCGAGCTGCCGGCGTCGATCAGTCCGACCGCGCGCGAGTTGGCACAATCCTGGGTCGCCCAGAATTCGAATCCACGCGCCACAGTAAACAACGCGCTCCAGTTTTTCCGGACGCAAGGGTTTCGCTATTCATTATCGCCAGGCGAATACAAGAAGAACGATCTGGACCAATTTCTCTTTCATCGTCGAGTTGGCTTTTGCGAACACTACGCCGCCAGTTTCGCCACCCTCATGCGACTGGCTGGAATTCCCGCGCGCGTGGTCGTCGGCTATCTGGGTGGTGAGTACAACGATCTAGGCCGATTCTTTCTCGTGCGACAGGCAGATACCCATGCCTGGTGCGAGGTCTGGCTTCCGGATAGCGGATGGACGCGAGTGGATCCAACCAGCGTAGTTGCGCCTGGACGGGCGGGTCTCGATCTCAACACGTTTCTAGCGAGACGCATCGCTTCCGGAGAAATGGAAACTGGCCGAAGCGCGTTCGTAACACAGCTGACCGGGTCGGCAATATTCACCAACCTTCGGCTTACTTGGGAGACGCTCAATTACGAGTGGGACACTCGCATCCTTGGTTTTGACGCCGACGTGCAGGAATCATTGCTGGCCTCCGTTGGAATCGCCAACCGTGGACCGTTCTTGCTCATCACCGAAATCCTGGTCGTCGTCGCCGTCCTGCTCGTAATTTATGCCGGCTGGATGCAAC
>VBQB01000048.1 GCA_005887855.1 Verrucomicrobiota bacterium
TCAAAAATCAAAAATTGTTTGGTGGCTACCTTCATTTCCAACAGCGCGGCTGAAACCGAGGCAATCGCGCGCCAAATTGCGAAGGATGTCGATGTGGGATCGGTCCTGGCGCTCAAAGGCGAACTTGGAAGTGGCAAAACGCAATTTACCAAAGGTCTCGTTGCCGGATTGGGAAGCAGCGCCGCCGTTACCAGCCCGACTTTCACCATTGTGCACGAATATTCAGGCGGTCGTTTACCGGTCTATCATTTCGATTTTTTTCGCCTCCAAGACCGACAATCGGTCGCGTGGCTTGGACTCGATGATTACTTTTTTGGCGACGGAGTTTCGGTGATCGAATGGGCCGATCGGTTTCCGGAATTCATTCCTGAGCAAGCACGCTGGATTTTGTTCGAGATAAAATCAGAAAGCGCGCGAGGGATCAGCACGAGATGAAAATTCTCGCGCTCGAACTTTCCACAGCGCGCGGCAGCCTAGCGTGGCTGAACGACCGTATTGATCTTGCGCGCCAATGGCCAAGCGATCGGAAAAATTCGGCGGCTTTCTTCGAAAATCTCGACGAAATCACGAAAAAATTAGGTTCTTCAGAAGCAATTGTGGTTGGGCTTGGACCGGGTTCATATGCCGGAATGCGGATTGCGATTGCTGCTGCAATTGGGTTACAAGCAGCCTCGAAAGCTCGACTCATCGGGCTTCCGTCGATCTGCGCAATCGGGAGTGCAGACTATTGCGTCATCGGCGATGCTCGCCGGCAATCGTTTTTCTTCGCGCACGTCCGCATGCATGAATTGATTGAAGGGCCGAGTTTGTTCACTGAAGAAGGCTTAAAGAACAAACTCGAAACATTTGAGCCCGACATGCCGATTTTTTCTTCCGAATCACTGCCGCAATTTCCGCGTGCGGTGATCCGCTATCCATCGGCACAGCTTCTCGCTCGCCTTGCTCAGGATTCAAATCGCAGTTTCAAATTGCCGCCGCTCGAGCCGATGTATTTACGGGAGCCGCACATTACCATGCCAAAATCGAAGTTGGATCGATAGTCCCACCATGAATACGAGCACGTATCGATGCTGGGCCGAAATTGATGGAAGCGCTTTGCGGCATAACGCAGCCGTTGTGCGCGAGCGTATTGGATCGGCCGAGCTTCTTGCCGTGGTCAAAGCGAACGGCTATGGCCACGGCATGGTTGGCGTGGCGCAGGCGCTAGCGAAGGACTCGCAATTATTCGGCGTCGCGAATCTGGAAGAAGCGATTCAACTGCGCTATGCGCTCCCTCATCCAATCATCATCCTTGGACCCGCACTGCCGGAAGAAAGATGGGCAATCGCCGAACGTGGGTTCATCGCTTCGGTTTCCACTTTTGACGAAGCGCAGGACTTTGATCGCATGGTCACCAGCGCGCCGGTGGCCGTCAATTTTAAGGTTGATACCGGAATGGGGCGCATGGGCGTCCCGGAAGCTGAAGCCTTGGACGTTTTCAAACGAGCTTCGGCGTTGCCTCACATAAAAATCCACAGTGTTTCGACCCATCTGCCGGTGTCGAATGAAGACGCGGAATACACGCGTGAAGAGCTTTTGCGGTTTGGCAAAATCGTGAAGCAATTTCGCGGCCACGTTCCCGGAGATTATAAGGTGCATGTGCTGCAAAGCGCCGGCTTGCTCGCTTTCGCCGATCCAATCTTCGATATCGTGCGTGCCGGCATCGTGCTCTATGGAATTTCGCCGCTGGCGGAATTTCAAAAACTTCTCAAACCGGTGATAACGTGGAAAACCCGAATTGCTCTCGTGCGCGATATGCCGAAAGGCAGTTCCATTAGTTATGGCCGTACGTTCATCACTCCGCGTAAGATGCGGATCGCCACGTTGTCGGCTGGCTATGCCGATGGTTACCCACGACATCTGTCTAATCGCGATGCCGATGTCTTGGTTCGGGGCCGCAGATGTGCGCTCCTCGGCCGGGTAACGATGGACTTGATAATGTGCGCGGAGCTGGCCGAGCGCGCTGGCAGCATTACATGGGAAATTGTCACCCGGATTGGCAGCCGCGTCCGTCGGGTTTATGTATAAGCCGACAATCGGTTTAACCTTTGTAACTTTGTAACGATTTACCTCCCACACATGTTCCAAATCATCTTTAACGAATTGAGCGCGGCAGAAATCTCGTCGCTCCCGAAAAAATTACAGCTCGAGCTGCTCGCGGAGTTCCAAATTTTACCCGAAGACTTGGATCATCTCGATTCGGAGCGGTTTGGCGTGATCCAGCGTAAGGGGAAAAAGTTGTATCGCTACCGGGCGAAGGACTATCGCATTTATTTCGCGAAGACCGATGAAGGCGTCACCGTCCATCGCGTTTTGCACAAGAACACGTTTCGGGACTTTCTTTTCCGCAGCAAATTGCCGGTTTCGGAAGATGCGCAACTGGGCGAAACGCGCGAGTTTTGGAACTTGATCGAGCAAGGCGAGCGAACGCGGAAGGCGTAACAGTAAGAGATTGCTTGACTTGGCTTGGGATGACAGAGCTGGAGCCACGGCGACGTGCGACACGCCCACGCGGCACAGATCGCTCCGGGTACAACTTGTAGGGGAAGCCGTTGGCTTCCCAAATCGGGACGCTAACAGCGTCCCCTACAGGGCGTTCCAGAACGGCGTCAGACACAGACGCCCTACGATTATTTCATCAAGAGAACCGACCGGCTGCGCTTGATTTCGCGGGTGATTCTGCGGTGCAACTGCGCGGGCATGCCCGTGATGCGACGGGGGAGAATCTTGCCGCTCTCGGTGACAAATTTTTTCAGGAGATCCGGGTTCTTGTAGTCGATCGCTTCGATGGCGATGTCGATCCGGCGGCGCGGCATGGTACGATTAGCGCGGCGGAAGGCGGAACGGCGTTTGGCGGTTTTGGGTTGCATGGAGAATTACTTCGTTTCGCGATGAAGCGTGTGCCGTTTTAGAAACGGATTGTACTTCTTTTTCTCGAGCCGGTTGGGCGTACGCGGACTTTTCTTGTTCCGCGTGGTCATGTAACGCGAAACTGGTTTACCCAGCGCTTTCGCTTCGGTGCATTCGAGAGTGACAATTTCCTGTGCCATTACTCTTTTGCCTCGGCCGGAGTGGCTTCTTCTTCCTCGGCCTCGCCGCCCTCTTCGTCCGTCAAGCCAAAGAGCGAGGTCACGGATTGGCGGACGCGCGAAGCTTTATTTTGCTTTTCGAGTTGCGTTTGGCATTCGACGGTAAACCGCGCGAACGGGATTGCTTCAAGACGTGCATGCGGAATGTGTTTCCCCGACATTTCGCACACGCCGTAAGTGCCGAGCTCGATGCGTTTGAGCGCCTGATCGATTTCGTAAAGCGCGTCCTGTTCCTGCGAGAGCAAACTCAATGCGAAGTCGCGATCGTAGGCGTCGGATCCGGCATCGGCCTGATGCATGCCGAAAGCGGACGCCTCGCTGCCTTCTGCGCGCGAGCGAAGCGTGTCCTGCGCAACGCCCGCCATCGAATCGACCATCGCGTCGCGAAGCTGAAGGAGTTTTTCCTTCTGCTTGCGAGTGAACGGATCGAGTTTGCGTTCGCGATGATTGTTGCCCATTAATTTAAGCGGGCCGGCCGAGAGGTCGATTTTCCGTTTCGGTTTCGGAGACTTTGAAGACGGCTTTGCCGCCTTCGCCGAAACCCGTATGACCTTCTTTGAGGCTGGCCTCTTGGCAGAAACTTTTCGCGTCAGCTTGGAGACCTTGCGCGCCGATCGCGTCTTATGCGCAGCGGACTTTTTCGCAGAACTCTTCTTTTTCTTTAGTTTAGCCATAGCGTGAAAGGCGCCTTTTACTGAGACGCCGGGAAAAACGGAGGCTTAATTAAGAACATTTCCCCGACCGCGCAAGCGGAGATTTCAGGTGAAAATCAGGGTTGCCTTCCTGCTGTTCTGTCGGCGCTTACGAGCTGGCGCTCGAGTAATGCCGCAAAGCAAACCTCCAGAAAACGCGGGACAGCCAAAAAATAAGCGTCGAGGCAATGACGAGATGCAGCATAAGTTGTCCCGGTTGTCCAAGCGATTTGATGAGCAGGCGGGCCGGAATGTTCGCGATGATCACGACCGGAATGATCCAGCCGAAAATGAATCGAAAAATTTTCGGGAAAATCGCGTCCGGATAACGCGCGATATTGAGAAAATTAAAATATCCGTAGACGAGCCCTTGAGCGCGCACGATCCAAAAACTCACCGCGGCCAGGCCAAGCATTATGGAATAATGCACCGCGACCCCAAATACGAGCGCGACCAGGTAAAGCAAGATCGCCACTGGATTTGGCATGATCCCGAGCCGGGATAAGGAGACGCAAACGACGACGCCGCCGAGAGCGGCGTTGATCATGCTGTCGAGGCCGAATTGTTTGGTGGAAACGGCGAACTGGCTATCGACGGGTAACACGAGAAGCGAGTCGAGTTTTCCGGTGCGCACCAGCTCCGGGATGTTTGCGATGTTTACGAAAAAAAAGCCCTGGAAGATTTGCGCGATCATTTGGTGGGTGCCGACGAGAAGCACCACTTCCCACTTTGTCCAATCACCGATGTGATCGACCTGTCCGAAGATGATGCTGAAGAACACGATTTGGCCGCAAAACCAAAGAACCTCGACGACCATCCAAAGCAGGAAGTTTGCCTTGAAACTCATCTCCCGAATAAGGGAGTTGCGCAGCATGATGGAGTAGATTTCGATGTAACGGCGCATTACCTCTTCCTGTCACTTACTTACAGGGGTAGTCAACCGCCACTCGCATGAAACGTTTTTCTCCATGGATCGTCGCTATCGTTGGCTTGTTGATTATCGCGTTCATTATCCGGCAATGCCGGCAGGGGGGAGCTGCAAATTATCAGACCGCAACTGTGACGCGCGGTCCAATCACTCAGGCGGTTACTGCGACGGGCACACTCAATCCCGTGATCACCGTGCAGGTCGGGAGCCAGGTTTCGGGGAACATCGCGAAGTTGTTTGCAGACTTTAATTCGCAGGTGAAAGCGGGACAAGTGGTAGCGCAGATCGACCCCGCAATATTCCAGGCCACCGTTACGCAAGGGGAAGGCGATTTGGCTAGCGCGAAGGCTGCGCTTGAACTTGCCGAAGTCACGGCCGCGCGCACGCGGGAGTTATTTGTGCGGAAAACATCCTCGCAAGCGGATGTCGATCAAGCGATGGCAACCCTCCATCAAGCCGAAGCCAATGTGAAGATCAAGCAAGGTGCGCTCGATAAAGCGAAAGCCGATCTCGACCATTGCGCGATCACTTCGCCTATCGATGGCGTCGTGATTTCACGGAGTGTTGATGTCGGCCAGACGGTGGCAGCCAGTTTGCAAGCCCCAGTTATCTTCGCGATTGCGAATGACTTAACCAAAATGCAGATCGACTCGAATGTCGCGGAAGCGGACGTCGGCGTCGTAAAAATCGATCAGAACGTCGATTTTACAGTGGACGCCTTTCCCATTCAGACGTTTCACGGAAAGGTTGTCCAGGTGCGCAACGCGCCAATCACCGTGCAGAACGTCGTGACTTACGACACCGTCATCGGGGTGAGCAACCCGGAGTTGAAATTGAAACCGGGAATGACAGCAAACGTTTCAATCGTTGTCGCGCACCGCGATGACGCCGTGCAGATCAAAAATGCCGCGCTGCGCTATCGCCCGCCGGATGCGACGCCGATCGAGACGAGACGAATGAGCGGGGACCGCGGAGGACGGCCTGGCGGGGGACGCGGCGGCAGTGGGCAGGAAGGCCGAGCCGGGCGAACCGTTTATGTTTTGCCAAATGGCGGCACCCGTCCGCAGCCGGTGCAAATTAAGACTGGGATCAGCGATGGGATTATGACTGAGGTAGTCGAAGGCCTGAAAGAAGGCGATCGTGTTGTGACGGCAGATCTGACCTCGACAGCTGCCGCGCCATCGCCTCCCGCAAATCCCTTCAGTGGCGGTCCGCGCCGGTTTTGATTTTCGGATGGAGACACTGGCTTCGGACAGATCGACAGGGAACGACGGCGCAGTCGTCAAGCTAGTCGATGTACACAAAACGTATCACACCGGCGAAATGGAAGTGAACGCCGTGCGTGGCGTTTCTCTTGAGATTCACCGTGCCGAATTCGTGGCGCTAATGGGTGCGAGCGGTTCCGGGAAATCCACGCTGATGAATATTCTCGGTTGCCTCGACCGTCCTACTTCGGGCCATTATCTTCTGGACGACGCGGACGTTTCCGGGCTTGATCGCGATCGACTCGCCGATATTCGCAATCGCAAAATCGGTTTCGTCTTCCAGAATTTTAATCTGCTGCCCCGCACGTCGGCGCGAGAGAATGTTGAATTGCCACTGCTTTACAGCGCCCAGCGGTTAACAAATGCGCAGCTTCGCGAAAAAGCCGATCGCGTCCTTGCCTCGGTAGGTCTTGGCGGTCGCGAAGATCATCATCCGAGCCAGCTTTCAGGCGGTCAACAACAGCGTGTGGCGATCGCCCGCGCACTGATCAACGACCCTGAAGTGGTGCTCGCGGATGAGCCGACCGGCAATCTCGATAGTCGAACGAGCGTGGAGATCATGGCAATTTTCCAGCAACTCAATGAGCGCGGAATCACGATTGTGATGGTGACGCACGAGCAAGACATTGCCGCTTATGCGCGGCGGAATGTTGTAATGCGCGACGGAATTTTGCTTAGCGACAAAGTTGTCACACAACGATCTGCCGCCGAAGCCGAGTCGGAAAAAGCGGCGGCAAGATCGACAAATGACCCGGAAGAGCAGGCCAGTATTGGACCAACTTAATGATTTAACGTTTCAAACGAACACGATGAGAGTAGGACCGACATTTAACGTCGCCTTCCGCGCGCTGCGCCGAAACAAAATGCGTTCGGTGCTGACCGCGCTCGGAATTATCATCGGTGTCGGTGCGGTTATTGCGATGGTGGGGATCGGTAATGGCGCCAAAGCGCAAGTGGAGGCGCAGATCGCGAGCCTCGGGCAAAATGTCATCCTGATTTTTTCGGGAAGCACCACCTCCAGCGGCATTCGCACCGGTTGGGGTGGGGCGGGCACTTTGAAGATCGAAGACGCAGAAGCAATCCGGCGCGAAGTGCCAGGTGTCGTCGGTGTCAGTGAAGAAGTTGTTTCAACCACGCAGGTGGCTGCTGGAAACCAAAATTGGTTTACTCGAATTTATGGTGAATCGGCAGATTATTTCGATATTCGCCAGTGGTCGCTTGCGGACGGCGCGCCATTCACGCCGCAGGATGTGCGCAGCGCGAACAAAGTTTGTGTCATTGGTCGCACGACTGCTACTCAGATCTACGGCAACGAAGATCCAGTTGGCCAGATCTTGCGAATCAAAGAAGTCCCGTTCACCATTACCGGTATGCTGACATCTAAGGGATTAAGCCCTCAGGGTGTCGACCAGGACGACATTGTGATAATGCCTTATACGAGCGCAATGAAGCGCGTGATTGGGGGCACGAATTTGCGCAACATCAACGTGCAAATTGGCGATGCGCGGCAGGTCGAGGCAGCCCAGCAGCAGATCATCTCGTTGCTTCGACAACGGCATAATATCCGGCCCGGACGCGACGATGATTTCACGGTGCGCAACCAACAGGAAATCGCTGAAGCCGCCACGGCAACCTCGCGCGTCATGACGCTTTTGCTGGGCGCAATTGCCGGCGTCTCGCTGGTGGTCGGCGGTATTGGTATCATGAACATCATGCTTGTGAGCGTGACTGAGCGAACGCGCGAGATCGGTGTGCGCATGGCCGTCGGCGCTCACGGCAACGACATCCTCACGCAATTCTTGATCGAAGCCGTGACGCTGAGTTCCGTCGGTGGTGTGATTGGGATCATCTGCGGTATCGGCGTATCAAGGATTTTGTCGGCTTATGCGCAGTGGCCGACGCTTATTTCTTTTAGCTCCATCCTGATTGCGTTTTTATTCAGCGCCGCGGTTGGCGTGTTTTTTGGATTTTATCCGGCGCGCCAGGCCGCCCGACTCGACCCGATCGAAGCACTACGCTACGAATAGCTGTAGCCACGCCGCTGTGCAGCGTCCTGTGATGGGCGTAGGTTTTCTGACGGGCACAGACCCGTGGCTGCAACTTGATCTTTCGCTATCGCGATGGACGCTTCTACAAAATGGCAGAGCACACACGTTTCGAAAGACTGGTCGCGGACGCGAAGAAAAGGATTACAGAAATTTCACCGCAAGATGCGGCATTAAAATCGCAAAGCGGCGAAGCGGTGATTGTCGATGTACGGGAGAAAGATGAATGGGACGAGGAACATATCCCAAATGTAACGCACCTGTGTCGCGGCACGATCGAGTTGGATATCGAGGAAAAAGTTTCCGATCCGAATACGTTGATCATTTGTCACTGCGGCGGTGGCGGCCGTTCCGCACTTGCCGCCGAAAGCCTGCAAAGAATGGGCTACAAAAACGTGCGCTCGATGGCTGGCGGCTTCAAAGCGTGGAAAGCCGCCGGACTACCGACAGAAAATAGCTAACCGCCGACGGCTTGATAATGGCCGAGCCCGCGTTTCCACATGGCGCGCGCGGCGGCCCACGTGAGCACAAGCCAGCCGGTTTGAATCGCGAGTGCTTGTGCGAGTGCCGGGCCTTGTAACCTCCCAAGAAAAATGGCGACCGGGCAAAACAATTCGTAATAGAACGGCAACCATTTCATCACGGCCTGTACCGCGTTCGGCATGATGTCGATGGGAAACATTTGGCCGCCGAGGAAGTACTCGAACGAATAAACGATGAAAACGATGGTCGATATTTCGAGGATCCAGAACGCCATCATGGCCAGGCTGTAGGTGATGAAAAATTGCATGAGCGCAGCCATCAACATCGAGATGCACGCAAACACGTACGTCATTACTTGATCGGGCAGCGCGATGTAGTGCCGGAAATAAAGGAAGATCAGCGCAATCGGTGGCAACGTGACGAATGTGTAAACAAGACGTCCGCTTAAAAAAATGCTGAACCGATAAGCGAGATAACTGATCGGTTTCGTCAGGAACGAATTGATTTGCCCCTCTCGAATGTCGGCGGCGATTTGCCATTCGTCTTCCGTGGGCGTGACGAGGTTGCTCACCAGGATCGTCAGCAAATAATAATAAATCATCGACCCGTAATCATAGCCGTGCAGGCCGCCGCCTCGTTCTTTGAAGATGGCGCGCCAGAGAAAGACCGTGCCGGCCAACGGAATCAGCGCGAAGAGCGCGCGCAGAAAATAATTCCAGCGATAAACAAATGTGTTTTGTAGCCCGAGGTTGAAGACCGAAATGTACTTGTCGATCTTCACGGGGCGAAAATTCGATTGCTCATGAAAGCGGGAATGCAGGAAATTCAAACATTAATTAGCTGTAACGGCGGTCTATGACGGTCGCAATTTTTTCGCACGATCCTCCAAGCAAAACTCACGCAGGCTGGGAAGCCCGTGCGCCGCTTAGGCAGGATGCCTATGTTCCGTCTGCAAGTTCGGCCGCGAGCGTAATCGCGGCGACCATGCTGTCAGGTCGCGCGATTCCTGTGCCGGCAATCTCAAACGCCGTGCCGTGATCAGGACTGGTGCGAGGAAAGGGGAGACCGAGCGTCGCGTTCACACCGCTGTGAAACGCGTGCATTTTCAGCGGGATCAAGCCTTGATCGTGATACATGCAGAGAACGGCATCGAATTCGCCCTCAACGGCGCGATGAAAAACCGTATCGGGCGAGACTGGGCCGATGAAGAGCAGATGTGAATGGCGATCAGTGACTAGTACTTGGTGATTCAATTCGTTTACCGCCGGGCTTATGATTTCGATTTCTTCGCGGCCGAGTTTTCCCGATTCGCCCGCGTGTGGATTTAAGCCAGCAACGGCAATGTGCGGCGCGGTCTTGGATCGAGAACGAAGAAAATCCACGAGCAATAAACCAACGCGAACAATCTCCGATTGCTTGAGGACATTTGAAACGTCGCGCAACGGGACGTGCGTGGTAACTAACGCCACGGTGATTTTTCCGCCGGTCAAACACATTGCGAAATTCTTCACGCCGCAGCGATCGGCAAAAAATTCGGTTTGTCCGGGGAACTTAAAACCGGCTTCGTACATGCGGGCCTTGTGAATCGGACCCGTTACGACGGCATCGATTTCGCCGCGCTGTGCGAGCGTGACCACTTCTTCAAGTGCGGCCGCAGCCGTGCGAGCGGTTTCAAGCGTCGGTTTGCCTAACGAGCAATCGGGGTGTTTCCCGATGATTTGATATTCAGCCGAACCGGGCAGCCGACCGGACTTCAGTGCAAGATCGACGATCTCCGGTCCGATGCCGGCGCAATCACCAAGTGTGATGCCGATGCGCGGTTGCATCGCAGATTGTCACGGAAGTTATGCGTCTCTGCAACGAGCATGACAGAGCGAACATTCAACATCGAAGTTCGAACTTCAGAAAGTCCGGATGTAAGCCTTGGAGCGCAGGCTGGCGATCCAGCGTTCCTGAAGACCTTGCGCTTCCAGTTGGATCAGTTTCTTCTCGATTTCGGGCCGAACTTCACGGAGCGAACGGGTCGTTCCGCCATGCTTATCCTCGACTTTGAGGATGTAATAATTGCCACTGAAATCAATAATGTTGCTAATTCTCCCGACGGGGATGTTGAAGGCGATCTTTTCGAGCGGGGCCGCAAGGGTTTTGCGTTCGATCCAGCCCCAATCGCCACCAAGATCGCGCGTGCTATCCTCAGAATAAATCTGCGCCATGCGATCGAACTCGGCGCCGCTCACCACTTTGCCGAGCACCTCTTCGGCCATCGCTTTTTGTGCCGCGGAGTTTCCGGTATCGGCATGGCCGGGAATCATGATCATGCGCAGCTTGATCTGTTCTTTGGTGGTGAATTCGTCGCGATGCTTCTTGTAATAGTCTTCGACTTTCGGCGGTGAGATAACCAGGCTCATCTTGACATTCTTACCGCGCATCGCCTGCACGATCATTCTTTCGGTCTCCTTTTGTTTGAACTCGCCCAGCGTGTAATTCTGCGCCTCGAGCGTCTTGATAAAGGTGTTGCGGTCGCCACCGAACGACTCGCGGATGATCTCGTGCATCCGCTCATCCACAAAATGATCCGGGATTTCGTAGCTTTCTTTCTTAAACGCCTGGATGATGAGTCGTCGATCGACCAAGTCCTTGAGGGCTGCGTCCCGCGCCTCCCTCAGTTGTTTTTCCAATTCCTGGCCGGTGTATTGCGAACGCAGCAACTTCTCCCGTGGCGCAGACAACATTCGGATTTGCGAATAGGTGATCACATCCCCATTTACAATCGCAGCGATGCCGTCTACTACTTCGGGCTCTGCCCCGAATGCGGCACAGCAAAGCGGTGACAGAGCAAGGCCAAAGACCGCAAGGAACGCGGTAGCAAACGCACGGATTATACGCCTCATAGTTTTTTGATCAGCTCCAGAATCTCCCCCAGATGCTGTTCGATTCTGCCCGCAACTAAACGGGGGAATTTCCCAGCGACAAGTATAAAATCCCGGCGCCGGGTCAGCATCACCTTGCGCTCGCGCACTTCGACACGACTCACGCCGGAGTTTGCCGCAGCGAGCTTGATTTCGGTGAGAAGGAACAAATTATCAACCGCGGGCGGGAATGGCCCAAAGCGGTCGCGCCAATCGCGTTCCAGGCGTTCCAATTCCTCGTGGGTCGTGATTTCCGCGATCTCGCGATAAGCTCGGATCCGCAAGGTCCCATCGCCGATGTAACTGGTCGGGACAAACGCGGGCACACGCGTCTCTGGGCCGAGGTGGACGAACTCCGCTTCATTGGTGGCGACGAAATCGAGCCGCAGATCGACATCGAGCCGGAGTCGCAGTTTTTCACCTTTGCGTTCCGCAACGGCCTGTTTGAGCAGTTGGCAGTACAGATCGAAACCAACCGCCATGATATGGCCGCTTTGCGCCGTTCCGAGAATGCTGCCCGCCCCACGAATCTCCAGATCGCGCATCGCGATGCGAAAGCCCGCGCCCAGCGAGCTGTATTGCTTGATGGCGCTGATTCGTTTTCGCGCGGCGCCAATTGTCATCATTTCCCGCGGGAGCAGGAGATAGGCGTAAGCTTTATGCTCGGCCCGGCCGACGCGCCCGCGCAATTGATAAAGGTCGGCGAGACCAAACCTGTCCGCGCGATCGATGATTATGGTGTTGGCGTTTGGGATATCGAGACCGCTTTCAATAATCGTCGTGCAAACCAGCACGTCGATCTTCCCCGTGATGAACCGTGCCATGACGGCTTCCAGTTCGTCCGCATCCATCTGGCCATGCCCGATCTCAACCTTCGCCTGCGGACAAAGATCGACAATACGATCCCGTGCGCGCTCGATAGTCATCACTCGGTTGTGCAAAAAGAAAACCTGACCTTGCCGTCCGAGTTCGCGATCAATCGCATCGCGAATGATCCGCTCATCGTAGCCGGCCACCACCGTTTCCACTGGCAGGCGGTTAAGGGGTGGGGTCTCAATGGTGGACATGTCTTTTATGCCAACAAGCGAAAGGTACAGCGTTCTCGGAATCGGAGTTGCGGAGAGCGTTAGGACATCGACAAGTTTGAAAAGCTCTTTGAATTTTTCTTTGTGCAGAACCCCAAAGCGCTGTTCTTCGTCGATGACAACCAGGCCGAGGTCTTTGAAAAGGACGTCGCCGGAAATCAGCCGGTGCGTGCCGATGACGATATCGACGCCGCCTTCGCGCAACAGCAGCAAACCTTTCTTTTGTTCGGATTGCGAACGAAAACGACTGAGCATCTCGATTCGTACGGGATAATCGAGCATGCGCTGACGAAACACCTCGAAATGCTGTTGCGCGAGAACGGTCGTCGGCGCGAGTACCGCGACTTGTTTGCCGTCCATCACGGCTTTGAAGGCGGCGCGAATCGCGACTTCGGTCTTGCCGAAGCCGACATCGCCGCAAATCAAGCGGTCCATCGGCTGCGGATGCTCCATGTCGATTTTCGTGTCGATGATCGCCTTCATTTGATCGGGCGTTTCACGAAACGGAAACGAGTGCTCAAATTCCGCCTGCCATTTGGAATCTAGACCAAATGCATGTCCGGCATGCGTCTGGCGCTCGGCCTGAAGCGCGAGCATTTTGCTGGCATAATCGTAGATGGAAGCAGCAGCGCTTTTCTTCGCGCGCGTCCATCTGGCGTCGCCCAGCGAGCTGAGGGGCGGCGATCTTTTCCCCACACCAACATAGCGGGAAACGAGGTAGGCTTGCTCGAGGGGGACATAGAGTTTGGCTTCATCAGCGAACTCGATCGCGAGTACCTCGTGGACCCCATCTGAAGTGGCGCCCTTGCTGGCAATGTCTGGCGAAGCAGGCGACACGCCTGCCGCTACAGGTCCGAGCTGGATCAAGCCCAAGAAACGTCCGATGCCATGCTCGAGGTGCACGACCAGATCGCCCTCGCTCAGCTCACTGAAATCGATCTGTGCGCGATGGCGTTCCGCGCGCCGCAACCGCCGGCGCCCGTGCGAAGCAAATCGGCCGAATAATTCGGCGGCCGAGAGGACGACAAGATTGCCCGCCGGAAAACAAAACCCGCGAGCGAGCGCGCCTTCAACAAGATCAACCTCGTCAAGCAGATCCTTCTCGCCAATGATCTCGCGAAAACGCTCGATCTCACCCTCGGTCTGAAAATAAATGACAATTTTCGCCCGGCTCGAACGCCATTCCTTTAATTGTGTGACAAACTGCGCGCGTTTCGCTTCGATGAGCATGAGATCACCGATCGCGAACTCAGCGACGTCGCAATATTGGAACGCGCCGCTGAAATCTTCCGGACCAAGCTCAATCCAGCCTTCACTGATTTGGATGTGCGCGTTGGAATGTTCTTCCGGTTCGATGTCGATCCGAAGGTGATCGCGTGCGACGTAATCGCGGACGAGGCCGCTTTCGTCGTCTGTCGCTCCGAGCAGAATATCCGCTGAGCTCAAATCACTCACCGAAGTCTGGGTATCGATGTCGAATTCGCGTAAGGATTCGATTTCGTCGCCCAAAAACTCCAAGCGTACCGGTAATGGGGACTGCCAGGAATAAAGATCGACAATTCCGCCACGCACCGCGAATTGTCCACGCGCGGTGACCTGGGCTACGCGTTCATAACCGGCTCCAGCGAGTCGTTCGAGGACATGTTCCATGTGCTCGTTCGCCCCGCGTCGAAACTGGACCAAAGCGGATTGGAGCGCACCGCGCCTCGGTGCCGCTTGATCGAGACTGGCGCGCGTTGCGACAATCAGCGGGGAACCCAACTCGCGCTCAACTTTTGTGAGCAATGCGAGTCGTTCCGACGCGATTTCCGGATCCGGCAAAATATTTTCGACTGCGGCGAACTCCGCTTCCGGCAGGAAAAGCGCGTCTGGCTGCCAGTTGAGCAAACTTTCATAGATCAACTCCTGCGAATGAACGCTCGGGCTGAGGACCCAGATCGTCCGGTCAATCTTGGACGCAATGATGGCGACCAGAAATGCCTGCGTCGGCTGGATCACGTGAGAGTACTGCACCGGCCGTTGCGCCGTCTCGCTTTCTCGAAGCTTGCGCGCAACGGGCCCGGTTTCCGCGACGATCTTTAGAATCTCTGCGCGTCCCGATTTCTGCACCGGTTAGCTGTCGCCGAAAAAAGTTAGAAGTTCAAAGGTGCCCGTGGGACAGGCGCTCTGTCGTCCCCGTGCGACTCATCATTGCTTCAGGCCACGGTCCAGCGTTGAAACGCACTATAGTCGAGCGAGCTATAGCTTGCGGCCGATGGCTGCGGCGATCGCGCGAAGACGCGGAACAAGATCGGCGAAAACTTCCGGCGTGAGTGCTTGGTCGCCGTCGCTTTTAGCCAGCTCGGGGGAATCGTGCACTTCGATCATAAGCGCATCCGCACCGGCAGAGAGTGCTGCGAGGGACATCTGCGGAACAAATTCGCGCAGCCCGATCGCGTGGGTTGGATCGACAATAATCGGAAGATGTGTCTTGGACTTCAAGAGCGGAACAGCACTCAAATCGAGCGTGTAGCGTGTGGCAGTCTCAAAGGTGCGAATGCCGCGCTCGCAAAGAACCACGTTCATGTTACCCTCGCTCAAAATGTATTCCGCGCTCATGATCAAGTCATTGATCGTGGCGCTGAATCCGCGTTTCAGCAGGACCGGCAACCTGCTGCGGCCAACTTCCTTCAAGAGAGAGAAGTTCTGCATGTTGCGGGTACCCACTTGAAGACAGTCCGCATATTTTTCGATCACGGATAGGTCCCGTGCGTCCATGATTTCCGTGATCACGGGCAGGCCCGTTTCCGCGCGCGCTTCAGCAAGAAAACGAAGCCCGTCTTCACGCAGGCCTTGAAAACTGTACGGTGAAGTGCGCGGCTTGAATGCACCGCCGCGCAAGATTTTCGCGCCGGAATTTTTGACGATCTTTGCGATTGAGAGAATCTGCTCCTCGCTTTCAACGGAGCATGGGCCGCAAATCAAAACAACATCTTCGTTGCCGCCTACCCGCACGCCTCCAATTGTTACCGACGAGGCTCCGCGGGATTCGCGCGAAGCGAGTTTGTAGGGCTTCAGCACCGGCACGATCGCTTCCACGCCGGGCATGGCGGCGAGCGACTTTTCGCGAAGGAGCGCCTCGGGTCCAATCACACCGATGATCACGCGCGATGCGCCCCGGCTGATTTGCGCATCCAAACCGAATTCGCGCACCCGGGTGACAATCCGATTGAGCTGTTCCTCAGTGGCGTTCGGTTGCGTGATGATGATCATATTTCGAATCGGCGGAACAACGAGAATGCCGCCGTCGAGAATTTTCTGCAAGCCCGGATGCCGAACGCTCCGGGGAGCCTAATTCGTGATCGTAACTGGCGTACCGACTGAGACCGATTTGAAAAAGTCTTCCGCCATGAATTCGGGCATGCGGATGCAGCCGTGGGACGCGGGATAACCGGGCAGGTAACCGGCGTGCATTCCTGTCCCGGAAACAATGCGCATAAAGTAGGGCATCGGCGTACCTCTAAAATGTGTGCCAGGCGGTTTCGGATCCTTCGTCACGTCTACATTCGGCGTCACTACGTTTCCGGAGTGTTTAGCCCCTCGCGGCCAGTTGAAAGTTGTGAAACGCCGACGAGCACGCCGCTCTTATAAAAATATGCGCGCTGCTCTCTGAGACTGATCGTGATGGAAGGTTTTCCTTCAATTCCATCTCCATCCCAGTATGAAACAGAGTCTTGCGGCGGACCCGCCAGAGCATTTCCGTAGGCGCCCCCGAGATATTGTGTCTGGGCTGAGAACCGGGGATCTTCCGCGCAACCAGCTGCTACAAGGGTGAGGACGGCGAGAAATGCCACCATCGAAATGCGATAAAGTGAATGGAGCATAAGAATTTTGGAACGGACTCTTAATGCGCAAACAATGCAAAAAGTCAAGGGAGCGACCTTGACTCAGCGATTCAAGAAATCTAAGGAAAAGCGGTCACTCTGCACCAGCTGACTGCGGCTTGAATTGTATGTGGTTTAATGCAGACTTCCGACCGTCTCCGCCGACAGCGAGTCCGCAAATCATGCCCACCTACGAATATTCTTGTCAGAAGTGCGGCCAAAATTTTGAAGCGTTTCAATCAATGCGCGATGAGCCATTTCACGAGTGCCCAAAGAACCTTTGCCAGCTGCCGAAATGGGGACGTGGAAAGGTGAAGCGCCTGCTTGGGACCGGGGCCGGCCTCATCTTCAAGGGCTCCGGCTTTTACGCCACGGATTATCGAAGCAATTCGTACAAAGAGGCCGCGAAAAAAGAGGCGCCTTCCACCTCAACTGCTGCGGAAAAATCAACCGTTGCCAAGAAAACCGACGGCAACGCTTCGCCGGCAACACCGACAAGGCCGCCTGAGAAAAAACCAGGAAAAGAATCCAGCGAGTGACCTTGAAGAAACTCGGAGCCAAGCCGCTTCCGCTTGTGTTGATTGCGCCGTAATGAGACAACCGGCGGCCCGCCCTCTTCGCCCTGCGAGTCCGCCGGTCAACCAACCGAAAGATCGACAATCGAACGCTGGATTGCAGGCCGATTGTCCACCAGAGACTAGTAGCGATTGGTCATGCCGTACTCGCGGCTGCGTTCGTACGCGCGAATCGCGCGTCGCGTTTGTGGTCCCATGATTCCATCGATAGAACCGTGGTAGTAGCCCGCCTGAGCCAATTGGCGCTGCACCTCAACAACCGTAGACTGACCCCGGTAGCGACTGCCGTAGCCATATCCGTAACCCGAGTCGCCGTAATAGTTATAATCGTATCCGTATCCGTATGGGTAGCCGTAACCGTAGCCATATCCGTATGGGTAGCCATAGCCATAGCCGTAAGGATATCCCCAGCCCCAGAACGGAAAGCCGAAGCCGCCGATGAAGATGACGTCATTATTATTATTATGATGATGATGACGCCAATTGCCGCTCCAGTTGTTCCAATTGCGGCCATTCCAATTGCGGCCATTCCAGTTGCGGCCACTCCAGTTGCGGCCACTCCATGTTCCCGGTCCGCGGGCGAACGTATTCCCGCCTCGGGCTGACATGGAGCTGAAGTGCCCGCCGCCGCGACCCATGCCACCACCACCGCGCGGACCGGCATTGACGACCGATGCGGCTAACGTCACCGCCGCAAAGCAGCTCAAGAAAAGTATAAGTTTTGCATTCATAGATAATTCCCACCTTCCACTAATTAGACCCCGTAAGCCGCGCAAAGTTTCGCTTTTTTACGGGGCCATAAGAATAAATAAAGCCCTTTTTCGGCTCGCCTCCATCGTTTTTCCACGAATATAGTTCCACTTCGCTTTCGCCTCATGAAGTTCTCTGCTCATCTTGTTTGCTCCGCGATCAGTTTGTTCGCGTTCAGCCAAACCAGGCTTCTTTGCGCGCCGCTTGGGCGAAGTGTGAGTCCTTCGCAGCAATTCATCGTTTACGGCGCCAACGATCGGCTCCGCGGGGCGGTTTCTGAGCTTGCAGAACAAACCAAGGCCAATCTGCTCGCGCTACTACGACAGCCGGACCGGTGGAAAACGCCAATCGTGGTCAATTTGCAGTCACCGCAGGCTAACCTCCCGGAAATTCCACCTGCCGCGCTGCGATTTAGCCAGACCGGTTTTGGTTTAAAGCTGCAGCTCGACTTGACAATTACCCAAAACATCGATGGCGCACTGGTCGAGCGCGAACTGCTACGCGCGATTCTCCTGGAAATGATTTACCGGAGCGAACCGAACATTGCTCCCGGCACCGCCTTCGTCGAGCCACCGGATTGGTTGCTCGACGGCGTGCTTGGGCTCACGCCTGGGCGCGATCGCGGGACGCTTGTCGAAGCGCTTTCCGCGTCAGAGAAACGGATGTCTCTGGAAGAATTCCTCCAGCAGCGTCCTGTGCTGCTCGATTCGCCCGGCCGCATGCTTTATCGCGCTTATTCCATTGCGCTCGTGCAGTTGCTTGTCGACGGAACGGACGGGCGCTCGCGGGTAACGCGCTACATCGACAGGTTATCAGGTGCCTCAAATGACCCGCTCGCTGATTTGAAGGCGCAGTTTCCTCTACTATCTGGCGATGTTGAAAAAGCCTGGCAATCAAGCGTGTCGCGTCTAAATGATGTGCAGAGTTATCAGTTGCTCACCTTTGCCGAAAGCGAGCGACGCCTTGATGAATTGTTGCGCGTTAAAATTCCAGACGCCGGAAAGTCAACCAAAGCGGTTGAGCTTAGCGAACTTGCACAGCGAAAGACGACTGCGGCAGAGAAAGCGGCGCTCAGTCTATTGAGCCAGAACTTGCTCGTGTTCACGATCCGGGCGAATCCAATCGTGCGACCGATTGCGCGGGAATATCAGCAAATCGTAGCGCGACTCGAGCGCGGTAAATGGAAGGGAGTCGCTAAGCGCGTGGCAGATTTGAAAGATATCCGCGCCAGAATCGCTGCTCGCATGAGTGACATCGATGATTACATGAACTGGTTCGAAGCGACCCAATCGAAGAGTGGCAGCGGCGTATTCGCTGCCTACCTTAGAGCGGCGGATCAGCCGCAAGCGCCAGCGCCGCGGCGGCGGGATGCGCTCTCGGTGTATCTCGATGCGCTGGCGAACCAATTCGAGGATTAGCCGGATGCACGAATCGGTCAGCAACGCGATTGGAATCGCGCAGGTTATCGATCTTTAGAGCAGTTGCTCGTCGCGCGGTTGCTGGTTATCATAGTCGGCGCGTCACAACGCGCGTCTCTCGTTGTTATGCAGAAAATTGGATTTGCCGAAGCCCTTGACTCGATTGTGACCAGCGACCCGCGTTATCAGCGGGATGCGTATGTTTTTTTGCGCGATGCGCTCGATTTCACCACGAAACAGCAGAAGAAAATTAAAGGAGCCACCGTGCGTCATGTGGCCGGGCCGGAACTTTTGGAAGGTGTGCGGCAGTACGCCCTCAAAGAATTCGGGCCGATGGTAATCACAGTTTTCGATAATTGGGGAATTCAGTGCTGTGAAGATATCGGACATATGGTTTTCAATCTGATAGGAGCCGGGATTTTTGGAAAGACCGAGGAAGATTCGATGGAGGACTTTAAGAACGTCTATGATTTTGAAGAGGCTTTTGTGAAGCCGTTCGAGCCGGCGAAACCAACGACCGCGAAGCCGGCGGCGGAATTGCCAGCTTCAAAGTCGGTATGAGGCGATTCGCGCCGCGCCTGGCGCTTTTGCCCGCGATTATGTTTAGCACCGCCAATCTAACTACTGCAACGATCAACGATTCGTCCGTTATCACCTTTCCACCCAGCTCGGCGCAGAAATGGGTCCTGCCAAATGGGCTGACGCTCATCGTGCATGAAGACCACAGCGCGCCGGTGGCAAGTGTCCAGGCGTGGTGTGCCACTGGTAGCATGGATGAGGACGACCATCTGGGTGCGGGCTTGTCTCACATTCTCGAACACATGCTCTTTAAGGGCACGAAGACACGATCGACCAATGTAATCGCGCAAAAGATCCAGGATGTTGGCGGTTACATCAACGCTTACACATCTTTCGATCACACCGTTTTTTGGATCGATGTGCCGAAAGACGGTGTCACTACTGCGCTGGACGTTTTGGCAGATGCGATGATGAACTCGACTCTGCCGCCCGAGGAATACCTTAAAGAACAGGAAGTGATTCGGCGCGAATTCGCCATGGGTTTGGATGACCCCGACCGCGTGACTACCCTGCTTCTTTTTGCCACCGCTTACCAACGACATCCGTACCGCCTTCCGGTGATCGGGCAAATCGAGGTCTACAATCAGCTTACGCAAGAGCAGGTGATGCAGTATTACAAAGCGCGCTACGTTCCGAACAATCTCACGTTCATCGTAGTGGGAGACGTCGACGCAGAGAAAGTACATCAACAACTCATAGAATTCTTCAAGGCTTATCCGGAGAAATCGCTCAAGCCGGTCTTCATTCCTGAAGAACCGCCGCAACTGGGTCGGCGGGAAGTGCATCAGGAATTTCCCACCGAACTAACGCATCTTGCGCTGGCCTGGCACATTCCTGAGGTCACGCATCCAGACGTTCCTGCGCTCGATCTTCTCTCGACCATTCTCGGCGATGGACGCAGTTCGCGCTTGTACGGCCGCGTGCGTGAAGAGGCCGGTCTGGCCTACAGCATATCCGCCTTCTCCTACACACCCGGCGATCCCGGCTTATTCGGCATTGATGCCATTGTCGATCCAAAGAAGCGCGAAGCCGCGGAGCAGTTGGTCCTGCACATCATTGACGAGGTGAAGCAAGCCGGCGTCACGGCCGAGGAGTTGATGAAGGCAAAGAAAATATCGCTCAGTCATCATCTCGGCGCCCTTACTACCATGCGCGGCCAGGCTTCCGATATCGGATCGAATTGGCTGCTCACGCGCAATCTCAATTTCAGCCGGGATTATCTCGACGCCGTCCAGCAGGTGACGCTCGACGACATCAAACGAGTCGCCGCAAAGTACCTGACAAATGACAATCTGACGACCGTGTCGTTGAATCCGAAGGGGTCGCTCGTCGCAAAAGCCGAAGGCGCAAAACCGATCAGTGCAGGTGAGATTCATAAATTCGAGCTATCGAATGGATTGCGAATTTTGGTGCGCGAAGATGCGCGGTTGCCGCTGGTTGCGATGGGAGCCGTTTTCCGAAGTGGTCTTCTCGCCGAGACCGCGCAAACAAATGGTATCACGCGCTTGATGGCGAAGGTGCTGCTGAAAGGTACCAAAACGCGCACTGCGGAACAGATTGCAAACCAGATCGAAGCGGTCGGCGGTTCGATCGCGAGCGACGCGGGCAACAATAGCTTTAGTGTCTCGCTCGACGTGATGAAGCCCGATCTGAAGCTCGGCGTCGAGTTGCTCTCGGATGTGTTACTCAACGCAACCATGCCGGAAAAAGCGATCGCGCGGGAAAAAGAAATCCAGATCGCTGGTATCAAACAAGAAGAAGAGCAGTTAACGACTGTGGCCCGCAACATTTTGCGGCAAGCGCTCTTCACGCAGCATCCTTACGCTCTACGGGCAAATGGTTCGGTCGAATCCGTTCAGCGGTTGACTCAGAAAGATCTACTCGAATTTCGCGATCGTTACCTTGTCGCGAAAAACGGCGTCATTTTCGTCTTTGGCAATGTGAAGGCGGCGGAGGTGAAACAGCTTTTCGAGCAGGCGCTCGGTGGAATGAAACCTGGTGAGCTTGCCCTGACAGACGCCCATCCGGCCGCGCCGCTTAGCAAGACCGAGACTGTCGAAAGCCGGAAAGAGAAAGCCCAGGGCGTGATCATGGTGGGATATCGCGGCGCGGATCTGTTTAGCCCAGATCGATACGCACTTGAATTAATTGACGAGGCGAGCAGCGATCTCGGCTCGCGCTTTTTTATCCGTATCCGTGAGCAGATGGGCCTGGCCTATTACGTGGGCGCAAGTCAGATGCAAGGCCTCGTGCCGGGGCTTTTCGCTTTTTATCTCGGCACCGATCCGCAGAAGATTGAGCCCGTGAAAACGGCGCTACTGGATGAAATCCGCAAACTCGCCAGTGATGGCCTTACGAACGAGGAGCTGACGCGCGCGAAAAAGAAGTTGATTGGGCAACAAGAGATCGCAAATCAGAGCAACGACAGTTTCGGTTATCATTGCGCGCTCGACGAGCTCTACGGGCTTGGGTTTGATTATTACAAGAAACTTGAGCACGATGTCGACGCAGTGACGCTCGAGGATATTAAGCGCGTGGCAGTGAAATATTTTCGCGATCAACCGTATGTTTTGGCGACGGTGCGACCGCCAGATGGCTCCGCAGCCGCGAAACAGAAGTGAGCCATGGCTGAAGTCCAGACCAGCACACAAAGCGGCGAGCTTTCGCAACGCTTCATTGAGTTCGTCATGATGCACGCGCAAAACGCCGCCCTGTTTCTCGGTCAAATTCCAAATCCAAAAACCGGCGAGGGCGAAGTAAACCTGGAGCTGGCAAAAATGTTCATCGATCAGCTGGCGATGATTCAGGAAAAAACGCGCGGAAATCTAACTAGCGAAGAGAGCACAGTGCTGCGCAACGCCCTTTCCAATTTGCAGATGGTCTATGTCGAAGTTGCGCAAAAAGCCCCGGGAGGCGCCGCGCCAGCCCCGAGGCCGAAGTCGGAACAGCAGCCTGCCTCTGCGCAAACAACGGCCGAAGAAAAGAAGGCTTCCGAGCCGATTTCGACACCGCCTTCGGACGAGTCTGAGTCGAAAAAGAAGTTCACGAAGAGCTACGGTCCGTAGTTCGTAGCGACGCTCTATCAGTGTCGCATTTCAAGGAGCAGCGGTCTCTAGTCCGCCGATTGAAGTGGCGCAACCTTCCTAGGTTGCGTTTAGGAGATCGCAAGCGAGGACGCTCGCGCCACTTTTGCGACAGTCATAGACCGGCGCTACAGCATCTGTGCGGCGTTTCGCTGCGGCGAACCGGGCGCGTCGAAAACATGCCGAACGAGCCAACGGTCCGTTTCAACCTTCTGATCCGAATCAAAGCACGTGCACGGGTTCGCAAAAAAGGCCGACAACGGGAATCGGCAAAATGGAGGTACAACGGTGCCTGCTGATTCGCTTGAAGCGGCGGAGGAAGCGGGATTGCGTTACGTGAACGACGATCAGCCTGGTTTTTCGCGCCAACCGAAGGGCGACGAGTTCGAATATCTTGATACGAAGGGGAAGCCGATTCGTGACGAACACCGACTGTTGCGCATCAAACGGCTCGCTATTCCACCGGCTTGGAGAGATATCTGGATTTGCCCTTCGCCTAACGGACACATCCAGGCCACCGGGCGCGACGCCCGCGAACGGAAACAATATCTATATCACGAACGCTGGCGGGAAATACGCGATGACAACAAGTACGATCGAATGATCGTTTTCGGAAAAGCGCTTCCGGAAATTCGAAAACGGGCCCAGAAGGATTTGGGTCTGAGCGGTTTGCCTCGCGCGAAAGTGCTCGCGACTGTCGTACAGCTTCTCGAGCGAAGTTTGATTCGCATTGGCAATGAAGAGTATGCGCGCGAAAACAAATCGTTCGGTCTCACAACCATGCAAGATCGACATGTGGACGTAAAAGGTTCGAAGCTGCGCTTTCGTTTTCGCGGCAAGAGCGGCCGTCAGCATGAAGTGGATGTAACCGACCGCCGGATCGCGAAGATTGTTTTAAAGCTTCAGGACTTGCCCGGTCAGAGCCTGTTTCAGTACCTCGATGACGAAGGCAGTGTCTGCGACGTCACTTCACAGGATGTAAACGACTATCTGCGCAAGATCACAGGCGAAGATTTTACGGCGAAAGATTTTCGCACTTGGGCGGGAACAGTACTCGCCGCGATCGCGCTCGGCACGGCAGGCGTTTCTGAAACAAAGAAGCAGGCTAAAGCGAACATCAAACATGCAATCAGCGCGGTGGCAGAAGTTCTTGGCAACACCCCGGCAGTTTGCCGGCGGTGTTATATTCACCCCGCCGTTCTCGAAGCATATCTCAACGGAAATTCCCTCAACGGCTTTAAGCCGGAGACCCAGGAGGAGTTCGAAGGATCAGGCCTTGATCTTGCCTGGGCACAAGCGGCGGTTCTGAATTTTTTGCAAAGCACCGTGCCGAAAAGAGGTCCCTGACCTTGGGCAATATTTTATCGCTGGGACGTGCTGCGTCGGCTCGGGGTGGGACTTGGCCTCGCCTTCGTGCTCTTGCGGACGTTAATTGTCTGCTGCCCGGCTGCCGCTGCTTGCCGTTGTTCTTCGGGATATTTCTTCGTCGTCGGCCAGATCAAACGCCAGGGCTGAGTCTTCACGGTTTCACTGAAATCCTTGATGTTACGTCCCGCCGGCCCGAGGTCGTCCATCGTGGCTTTTAGCCTATCAGATGAGTCGCGAAAATTTCGGAGCGCGACTTCAATGTTGTCGTTTGATGTGAGATCATCGCTAATCTTCTGGATGTTATTGAGAGAATGCGACAGAGCGCTATCCGGCGCGGTTAGATCGACAAGATGTTCCCCGAATGTCTTGAACTGGCCGATCGCGAGGGTCAGATCGGAATTTTCGTCGGTGAGTCGACTGAGATTTTGCGATGTAGTCTCGAGTTCCTTCATCGTAGACGTAGCCTCTGCTGCGACCGGCTTGATTACTTCGAGCATCTTGGCCGCGGCTTCGGAAAAATCGGGAACGCGCTCGCCGGGAAACATTTCGCCATCTTTTGCGCGCCCGGAGCTTTCGTTTCCCTGCGTGATGTCGATCGCCATGTCACCGAGGAGTCCCAGCTGCGTCAGCCGGGCATGCGCATCGCGATAAACCTTCGCGTTCCTATCCACCTGCACGTCGACCCGAACTTCATATTTCGGTTTGCCACCTGAAGGGATCGGAGTTGCGCCCGGCTCGGACGGGCGCAGCGAGACACTAACCTCTTGTGCGCGCTTATCTTCCTCCGGTGAAACTGGCGAAAATAGCTTCTGCACCTGCCCAATTTTTCTACCGGCCAACATGACCGGCGCGCCGATTTTGATTCCGGACGCATTGTCGAAATACATTTTGTAGGTCACAAGCGGCCGGAAGAGCCCAGGCGCGCCCAGCAAGATGAGCACAAAAGCCAAAATAGCCACGGTGCCTACCACCAGCAGGCCCGTCATTATCTCATTTCTTTGCAATTGCATCTTGGCTTCCTTCCAGAATGGGGCCTTCTGTGCTTCCGCTCAAGAACTGAGCGACGACCGGATTCTTCGACTGTTTAAACTGCTCAGGCTTGGCGTCTTCAATGATCTTGCCTCGATAGAGCATCGCCATGCGCGTGCCGATGCGAAAAGCACTGCTCATGTCATGCGTCACGATGATTGATGTCACTTTCGATTTTTCTGTGAGACTGATGATTAATTCGTCGATCACCGAACTGATCACCGGGTCCAGGCCGGCGGAGGGCTCGTCAAAGAGAATCAGCTCCGGCTCCATGACCAGCGCTCGCGCCAAGCTCACGCGCTTTTTCATTCCGCCGCTTAGTTCTTCGGGCATCAACTCCTTCGCTTCCATCATGTCAACAAGCTCAAGCTTTTGATCGACAATTTTATCGATTTCTTTACGCGATTTATCGGTCAGCTCTTCGAGTGGGAGCGCGACGTTGTCGCGCACATTACGCGAACTCAGAAGAGCCGAGTATTGATAGACCATCCCAATGTGCTGTCGGATGCGTTGTAGCTTGCGGCGGCGCAGCCGCGTGACCTCAAATTG
>VBQB01000149.1 GCA_005887855.1 Verrucomicrobiota bacterium
CAATATTGGTGTCAGAAAAGCGACTGTGTTTTCACTGGCAATTTAGTTCTAGGACTGCAGTTTTGAAAGAGCGCACGCTCCGAAATTGTAACCGCTGTTTACAAAACCGGTCTTCGGATAGCCCTCCAATTTGAAGTTAAGAACTACTTTGAAGTCGCCCTGGCTGTTCTTCGTGGCGAGGAATTCGTTGTGCGGTTGCTTCACATCGGCCGAACCATAATTGATCCCTTATTTTTTAAATTGCTTCGCGCGCGCAGTCTTCATTGGATGTAACACGCTAGGCTGATCGCAAAAGACACTGGCCAGACTTGCCTGCTACGTGCCGTAGCGGTTTCCACCAGCAGGACGGGCGGGATTCGCTCTCATTTCGCAAAACACGCAGGCGATGTTTCGGCAAAAAGTTAGTAGGATTTTGACCGATATGCTAATCCGCCCTTCGCCTGATTGTGCGACAATTGGTAGAACAGCATGCTTTGGCCATGGCGCTGGTTTCTCCGATCAAATTATCCGATGAAGAAAAGCTGGAGATCTTGCAACGACTCGATCAATTCCGGCTGTGGCACTCCCTGGATGAGAAACGTTATTGCCTTGTTTGCAGCAAAATCATCACTGGGCAGGAAATCCAAGTGATTGGGGGCACACGTGGAAATGGGCCGCTGCGCATCATTTGTCCGACGGAACATTGTAATGCGATTCCGATGGATTGGGTGCGGCCAACCGATGAAGTCTTGATAAAAATTGCGATGGTGGAGGCCGAGCGCCGTAGGAATTGCCTGATCATTCGAGCAGGCCATGCAACGCGGTCTCTACCGAAGAAAACGACGAGCAATACGATCAGCGGAACGAGGCTTAAACCGCCACTCGGGTAGTATCCGCAAGCAGAAGACTGAGACGCGTGGATGCAAAGCGCGATCCGATTCAGAACATAGATGGGTTTGCCCGCGGTAAAGATGGAATCGCGCAGTGACGTTTCCGACGATGAGCGCGAAGCGGGGAAGGTCGCATCCCGTGCCCGCTTACGCACCGCCGAGCTGGTGGAGAAGCCTTTCGATGTCAGGTCGATCGCCCTTACCGGTCTGTTTATCCTGGCAGTCTTCTACACCATCTATTTCATGCGCTCGATTCTGCTGCCGATCGTTCTTGCGCTACTGCTCAGCTATCTGTTGAGGCCGATAGTGCGTGCACTCGCTCAATTGAAGATTCCGCTGCCGGTTGGCGCAGCGTTCATCCTTGTCGGATTTCTTGCACTTGTCGGTTATGGAATCTCAGCTCTGGCCACGCCCGCGGTGGGATGGCTCCAGAAAGCACCGGCCGGCTTAACGGAACTGCAACACAAGCTCCTACCGGTAAAGAAATCGGTAGCGCAAGTGACCCAGGCGACGGGCGAAATCGAGAAACTGGCTACAACTAATGCGGAAATTAAAACCGTAGAAGTGAAGCGGCATCCCATTACTGAGATGTTCTTCATGCGTACGCCGGAGTTTATCGCCAGCGTCGTTCTGTTGTCGATCCTGCTCTATTTCCTGCTCGTGTACGACCAGGTCTTTATCGCCAAGCTGGTCAAGTTGCTGCCCACGCTCTCAGATAAGAAGACGGCCGTCGGCATCGCGCACGACATCGAATCGCAGGTCTCGCGTTATCTCTTTACCATCACGGCGATTAATATCTGCCTTGGACTGGCCGTCGGAACTGCGGTGGGGCTGCTCGGTCTGCGCAACCCGGTAATGTGGGGTGTGATGGTCGCGCTGCTCAATTTCGTCCCTTACCTAGGTGCGCTCACAGGCATCATCTGCATGACCATCGGCGCCGTCTTGAGCTTCGATAGCCTGGGGTACGCCCTCATCTTTCCCGCCGTCTATCTCGCTTTTGGCACATTGGAGGGCAGTTTCATCACCCCATGGATTATGGGACGCTCCCTCACTTTGAATCCCGTCATCATCCTGCTCTCGCTCACTTTCTGGGGCTGGATGTGGGGAATCGTCGGCATTATTTTAGCCGTGCCGATCCTCGCCGCTTTCAAGATTTTCTGCGCGCACATCAAACCGATGGAACCGCTCGCAGAATTTCTTAGCTAACATAATACTCATAAAGAGGTGCGGCCGTTCGCGAAGGCCGGAATACCATCCTTTACCCGTTTCCGAATCCTATGTGCAACCTCCGCCTGATTGTGTGATCGATTGCAGTGCATAGCAGACAAACCTTTTGAAACGACGGCAAAAGATTTGGACTGGACGACGCGAAAAGGTTTGGGAACGACCTAGAAGCCTTTTCGAGGTACTCAAAACTTTTGGGACCGACGACAAAAGCTTGTGAAATGACCTCTAAGCCGATTCCGGCCCCACCTACAGAATACAAAGCGCCCGCCGCGGCGGGCGCTTTGTAGTAAGATTGTAGCCCCGGCGCTGTGCGCCATGCCCCGTCCTCCGAACGGCGGCTACGATTACGGCTCGGTCGTTGTTGTCGTAGTTTCTTTCTTCTCGTAGTACGACAGCGGCTTCGCCAGCGTCACCTTGGTCACGACCATGCGGTCGCCCTCTTTCGTGTAGGTGTACGTCACCGGCATGTCTGGCTTGAGCGCGGTCCACTCCACCGTGCGGCCTTCCGGATCAACGAGGGCGGTGTTCTTCGTGTAGTAATACTTCACCGGAGTCGTGCTCGATTCGGTGCGGAACATGATGTAGTCCGAGCCGGGCGTGTAAGCTGTAATCGTGCCCGAGCCGCTAAGCGTACTCGTGCTCGTGGTGCTCTCGCCCGTTGTGCCCGCCGTGGTTGTGGTTGTAGTTGAGGATTCCTGCGCGAAAGCTGTAATCAATGCGACCGCGCCGGCCGCAACTGCGGCCAACAATTTCACTAATCTAGTTTGTTTCATATTTGTCCTTTGCTTTGTAAACGGGTGCTCTCCGTCGTGCTTGTTTGCGACGTGTCCCATCCGCAGTTTATTCGACTCCACGCTCTTTCGTAAGATCGATACCGTCTGGCCGCATCTTTCATGAGTACCGGCGCCGTCGGCTTCGATCTTTTAGATAAGAAATTCTGCGAGCGGCTCCATCGGTTTGATGTCTTGCCCATGGTGATGAGTCGGGACGACAAGCAAGTTTCACTGCATCTGTATCGAAGCGAGCGCGTAATGGAGCTCCCTCGCAGCACGAAAGGCTCAACTCGCGATCCGCGCGTCGAGAAAATCGTTGGGAGAGTATAGGATTTTGTCTGATTAGACAACCATCCGCCGCCCCGATTGTGTGTTTTCATTCCAAGCCGATTTGAAAGAAAGAAAAGGTCCACTCGCGAAGTGCGACACGACCAATCAGCGAACTTAGTAACTAAAATAAAGAAAGGTAATATGGAAACACAACGTAATCCGAATGAACCCATTAAACCTAAAGGCGCTGGACAGCAAGGCGGCCAAGAGGGCGGTGGTAGCCAACAGGAAGATCGGGATGAACAGGAACGTGAACGCCAACAGCGCGAGCGCGAGAAGCAGAGTGGCGAAGGCCAAGGGGGCGGGGGCGGTCAAGAACGTGGCGGCGGCCAACAAGGCGGTCAGCAAAGCAGCGGACGATAAGCCTTGTGTCTCGGATCAACGAGCGGCGGGAGGCGACTCCCGCCGGTTTTTTTGTGCGCGTATCCCACCGAGGTTCGGCGGTCCCACTCCCGGAACCCTTTGCCGAATCGGCAAAGGGTCAGGCGAAGCTCTTGCCAGTGGAAACCGCAATCATGGCCGACGCGGCTTGCCTGCTACACGCCGTGGCGGTTTCCAACAGTGGGGCGAAGCGCGATTCGCTCTCATTTCGCAAAACGCGCAGGCGATTTTTCGGCAAAGAAGTTAGCTAGGATTTTGACCGATACGCCAATCATCCGGCTGCCTGATTGTGCGACAATTGGTAGAACGGCAGGATTTGGCCATGGCGCTTGTTTCTCCGAACAAATTATCCGATGAAGAAAAACTGGAGACGCTGCAACGACTCGATCAATTCCGGCAGTGGCACTCCCTGGATGAGAAACGTTATTGCCTTGTTTGCGGCAAAATCATCACTGGGCGGGAAATCCAAGTGATTTGG
>VBQB01000150.1 GCA_005887855.1 Verrucomicrobiota bacterium
AAGAACAAGTGGCTGAAATCAAGAGCGCGATCCAGTCGCAGCAAAGATTTCTGGGCGAATTGGTGGAACACAGCAGCGGCTGGGAGCTGGAAGGCGCGGAACTGCGAATTTATTTTTCGCCGAGCAACAAAACCTTCGCCGAATTAATGGAAGGAAGAGACACGCTGGAAAAGATCCGTGCCGTTTCGAGCAACGTGCTGGGCCGCGCCCTGCGAGTCTGTGCTAGACTTGATTCAGTCGCCGCTGCGGCGGCGGCGGCCGCGTCCGGCACTCAGGAATTGCGCGCGCAGTTCGAACGCGATCCGCTGGTACGGTCGATGCTGGAGCGATTCGGTGGTAAAATCACCGAAGTACGATCGCGGCAAGAAGAAAAGTGAAGTGCACCAAGGGGACTCGGGATGGAAGTCGGCGCCCTGCAACAAATGCTATCGAGATTCCGGCAACTGCAGGAAGACCTGCAGAGACAGGTGAACTCCGTCACCGTGGAAGCCTCAGCCGGCGGGGGAATGGTCACGGTAAAAATGAACGGCCAGAAGCAGGTGGTAGACGTGCGCATCGAGCCGGAGATTTTCGCAGGCAAGGATCAGGAGATGCTGCAGGATTTGGTGCGCGCCGCAGTCAACGAAGCGTCGCGCCGCGTGGATGAAGAACTCGCTAACCAGATGAAAAACCTCGCCGGCGGCATTCCGGGAATGGCCGGGCTGAAAATTCCGGGCCTGTTCTAGATCGCCAGTCTTCAGTTGTCAGTCTTCAGTTCTCAGTCGTAAGAAGAGAGCGAAAATCCAAAGGGTGGGCGGTTTCTGCTGAAAAGCTGTTTCCTGCGTAGCCTATTTCACGAACTCCCCGTTGTGGACCTCGTACTCGACGCGAAACGGTTTTCGTTCCGTACGCGACTCCCAATGTTCCTGCGCGATGATGCGATGGGCTTGCGCCAGGCGTTCGGAAGGCAGCGGGTGCGAACGGAAATATCCGGTCAGGCTCTGAATCGCGAGCTGGGAAAGTTCTTCGTCAGGACTCTGCGCGTGGATGACATACTCATCGCAAAGTTTTGCGAAGCGCTCGAAGAGATCCACTGAGCCGTAGGGAGAATAGCCTGACTGCACGGCGAGATACATTCCTTCGCGGTCGGCTTCGAACTCTTCGTCCTTATGGTAACCAGCTCCCCAGAAATCCAGAGGAATCTGCATCAGCGCTCCAACGACGCCGAGATCGAGCTTCTTGAGTTGCGCTTCGACTTGCACGCGCTCGACGCAGTGATGGTGGTCGATGTGCTCGATTTCGTGGGCCAAAACGCTGGCGAGCTCGTCCTCGGTGGTCATGAGGTCGAGCATGCCTTCGCCGATATACACCGGACCGCCCGGAAGCGAAAAGGCATTGAGCATGTTGTGGTCGGGCAGGACGGTAAAGGAATACGGCAGGCGGCGGTGCGCGTGGAGGCTGATCGTTCCGCCGACGCGGCGGACGTACTTCTCGAGACCTTGCTCTTCGGGGGTGAGCGGGTGCGTCTGCGTGGCATAACGCGAGGCAAGCTCGCGGCCAATGGCGATTTCCTGCTCATCGGAGAGCCGCGTGAAATGCATGGGCAGACGGGAGAGGTCACGTTGCGCGTCGGCAGCCATGTTCAGGATGGCGTTCGGCGAAACCGCGGTGGATTTCAGACGCCGCTGGCTCCAATAGAGGCCCGCGAGAGCGAAGCTCAGGATGAGAAAGAAAATGACAAAGACAACGGAGCGTTTCATAAGTATTGCCGAATGGTGTCGCGGTACCGCGTGTAGAGGAACGAGACGACCATCAGCGCAACACCGACCACGATGAGGGTGATATAGCGATCGCGCGGCTGCAGTCCCCACGCATCGAGAGCCATGACTTTACCCACGCAAAGCAGAAGCAGGCCGAGGCCAGTGAGGCGGAAGCTGCGCTCGTTCACGGCCAGGGCCAAAAGAAAAACGAGCACGCCCTCAATGCCCCACGATACGGTGACCATGCCGGTTTTCATTTTCAGTGCCAGCATGCAGGTAAGCAAAGCAACGGGGGCGAAGAACACCAATTGTTCGGGACGGCGGAAAGCTGCTTGCGTCCATTGGGCAAGGCGGCCGCTGTTCGGCGCGGGCTGGAAGCGGCCGCACAGCCGGAAGGCAAAGATGAGGCTCGCCAGCAAAATACCGGCGGCGGAACTTACGACGAGATAGTTGCCTTTCCAATCGCTTTCTCCGAAATAGCTTCCGCCGAATAAGTTATGGACCATGCCGCGTCCGAATACCATGAGCGTGAGGAGCATGCCTTGCTGCAGGAAGAGTGGCTGATCGAAGGCGAGAGAGGCGCCGAACAATACGAAGACCATTGCCGCCCAAGAGGTGACCACCCACTCGATGGGAAACTGGAAATAAAAGAGCGCCACGATGGTGGCGGTGCCCAAGTAGGCCACAAGAACGTCGAAGTGCAGGCGGCGGTCTTGGGCAACGTTTTCTTCCTTTCGCGGCAACTGCGCGTACACGAAATACAAGATGAGAGCCAACGGAAGAATCGTATACATGCGCGGGCCCCAGAACTCGCCCGGCTCGCCTGCCGTAAGATTGGCGAAGAAGATGCGCGCGAATGCCGCGATGAGAGCGACGTACGCCTGATAGCGGAACTGGGTGATCTTGCGGAGAATGCCGTATTCAAATAGGACAAGGCCGAAGATGCCCCAGCCCACCGCGATGCTGAGCGGCTGCAATTCGTACCAAAGCAGCAGCGACACAATCACGGAAGCCGCCCAGGAATAAACGTGGTGCACGTCGTGCCGGCGCAGCTCCTCGGGCATGCGAATCAGCCGCGAAAGCGCGTAGAAAATTACGGCGACGATGGCGAGCGACAGCAGGCGCACGCTGAATCCACGCCACGTCGCAGTGACGTACAGATTGACGCTGAGGGCGCGCAACAAGGTGATTGCCGCCAGGGCGTGGGATTGCCAGGGCAATTCCTCGAATTCCAAGCGCTGATCGACAATCGCCAGAACCAGCGAAAAGGCCGCCCAAATCGGCGCGAGCCAGCCGTTGGGGTATTCATACCAGGCCAGAAGCGAGAGAAGCCCGGTAGCGGCAAAGGAATGGAAGAGAGCCACGACACGCTTGAAATGCTCTGACGGCGCGGCCTGACGCGAGAGAAAATAGAGGCCCGCGGCCACCCAGGAGATCGTGAAAACGCGCAGCGAGATGGGGCCCCAGAAGTTTTGCTGGAGATCGTAATTGTAGAAGTACGCGCGGAGCAGCGCGCAGACGCCGACGACATTCGCCTGCCAAGCGAGTTGCGAATAGCGAACCCAGCGACGGGAAAGCGTCAGTGCGACCGCGAAAATAATCCAGCCGACAGCAATCCACGGGGCGTGGAGGGCTTCCTCGAGAATCCAGACCATGACTCCCGTGGCGGCCCAGGTGTAGGCAACTTGGGCGGCGCTGAGGTGGCGAGGGTTGACGAGGCCGACGCGCTTTGCGAGCCAGTAGAGTCCGGCGACAACCGGCAGCGCGCCAAGCGCATGCCAGGGAATGGCGCGCCAGGTATGCACGTTGTAGGGATCGGCAGTGAAGGCGGTGTAGATGGCCAAGCCACCAAGAATGTGCGAATGCCAGCCGATGGCGCGATGCGCGAGAGCACGCGCAGCTTCGGACAGAATCACAGCGAAGGCGATGAAAGCGAGGGGTTGCCAAAGTTCGGGAACTTCGTACCAGATGAGCAGAGCAAACAGAGCCGTGCCTGCCGCGGCGAAGAAACCGCGCAGCGTGCGCTGCTCGGCATTGTCGCGATGCAGCGAGAGCCTGGCGGTGAGGTAAAAGATCGCGCCGAGA
>VBQB01000151.1 GCA_005887855.1 Verrucomicrobiota bacterium
AATATCTGGTTGACGTCCAAGAGCGGGGATTTCGCGATGCCCGACTGCGAGAGCGTTCGCACATGGATGCGGGCGACATTGTGCATTGGACAGAGGCAATCCCAAAAGAGAACGAAACTGGGCCGGTGAAATAACGGCTGCGATTGAGAGTTCCGATTGTCGATCGTACGTTGCCGCCGATGAATGACATTGTCGGCATCGATCTTGGCACGACTAACTCGTTGATAGGAATGATGGACGCGGGTTTTCCCGTCCTGATCGCGGATGCGAACGGCGAACGCCTTACCCCTTCCGTTGTTTATGTGTCCGGAGACGGCGAGACGCTGGTTGGCAGCGCGGCCGCGCGGTTGCGTGTGCTAGAACCGGCCTCAACGATTTATTCGGTCAAACGATTCATCGGGCAGCGCGGCGAAGATGTCGCGACCAAAGAACTCGATGTTAGTTACGAGCTGGTTCGGAGAAAGGGGCGACCGCTGCACATCAGAGTTGGCAACAACCAATATGCGCCGGAAGAAATTTCGGCGCTTGTTTTGGGCAAATTGAAAGCAGATGCGGAGAAGGCGCTTGGACGCCAGGTGGCGCGCGCCGTGATCACCGTCCCGGCTTATTTCAATGACGCGCAGCGCAATGCGACAAAAAGAGCAGGCGAGCTTGCTGGCTTTACGGTTGAGCGCATCATCAACGAACCAACAGCTGCCGCTCTGGCCTACGGCCTCGACAAGTTAAAAAGTAAATCGAAGATCGCGGTTTACGATCTCGGCGGCGGCACCTTCGACATGTCGATCCTGGAACTGAACAACGGTGTCTTCGAAGTGTTGGCGACAAGCGGAAATACGCGATTGGGCGGCGACGACGTCGATAACGCGATAATTTCAGATCGCAGATTTCGGATTTCAGATTGGAGACCGGAGCAGAAGGCGAGGTTACGTGAAGAGATCGTCGCGGCGAAACATCGGTTATCTACTGAGGATGAAGTTGTGATCGAAATCCCGTTTTTTGACGGTGACAGAAATTTCTCGGCGACGGTTACTCGCGGCGAATTAGAAAAGATCGCGCGACCAATTGTCGAACAAACACGTGTCCATTGCTTGCGTGCGCTGGCGGATGCGAAGCTCACACCATCGGATCTCGACGAAGTCATTCTGGTCGGCGGCGTGACGCGGATGCCACTGGTGCGCCGGTTCGCTGCGGAAATTTTCGGTCGCGAACCAAACGTCTCGCAAAACCCGGACGAAGCAGTAGCCACCGGCGCAACGATTCAAGCGGGAATCTTGTCAGGGGCAGTGCGCGACATTGTCCTTCTCGATGTTACGCCACTCTCGTTGGGGATCGAGACTTTTGGCGGACTGATGAACGTGATCATTCCACGCAACTCGACGATTCCGACGAAAGCGGGCGAAACGTTTACAACCGCGGTGCATAATCAGCACACGATGTCGATCAAGGTATTGCAAGGCGAACGCGAGATGGCCCGCGACAACTGGAAACTTGGTGAGTTTGAAATCGAATTTGAGCCCGCGCCAAAGGGAGTTCCTCGTGTCGGGGTGCAGTTTGAAATCGACGAGAATGGAATTCTTCACGCGCTTGCGCGCGACATAAGAACGGGGCGAGAGAAAATCGTCGAGATGAAGAGTGCGGTCGATGTCTCGGACGAGGCTGTGGAATCGATGTTGGCGGAATCGCTGGAGCATGCATTTGACGATGTGAGCGAGCGAATCTGGACCGAAACGAAAATAAAATCGGAGGAGATGCTGACCTCCGTGGATTCAGCCCTGCAAATTGTTGGCGAAAAGATCGAGACGTCGGAGAAGGAGAAAATTTTACAGCTAGTCGACGAGGTTCGAAAAGCGATCGAAACGCATCAAGTACAAAAGCTCAAGGAAGCTAACCACGCACTGGATGCCGGAACGCAGCATCTGGCGGCGTTCGTCGTTGAGCAGGCGATCGCAACCGCGAACTCACTTGGCTAGCAAAATGGAGGGTCCGAACGGCTAAGGAGTCGATGTCGATGCTGGTGTTGGACTAAACGCCGGAGGTGCTGGTGAAGCCGATGCCGATGGACTCGGCGTAGCGGCGGTTAGTTTGTTCCTTGCATCTTCGAGCAATTTTCTTTCCTCGATGTAAATCTCACCATCCTCAGCTGCGTCGATGTATTCCTTTGCTGTTTCGGCCTGATTCGAATCGAGCAACAACACCGCGACGTAAACAGCTGCATGCGGATCATGCAATTGGTCGGCCGGCAATTTTCTTATAATCTCTAGGGCTTCGGCGGCGCGGCCGAGTCGATAGAGGGAAAACGCGTAAGTGACTGCGCAATTGACATCGTTCGGTGCTCGGTCGTACGCCTCCTTGGCCAGTTCCTGTGATTGTTTTGTGTTCTGGTCGATATTTAGACCGAGTCGCGCGAGGTCCGCAGTGATCGGCGGCTCGTTGGGAGAACTTTCGTGGAGGCGCTGGAGGATATCATAAAGTTTCCCAGTTTCATTGTTTGCGCGATAAAGCCGGGCCAGCGCGTCCAGCGCCTGACGCCGCATTGGCGGATTTTTCGCAACCTGCAGCCAGAGTTGTTCGGATTCTTTCTGGAGATTCCATTTCGAAGCAAGACGCGCAAGATCAAGTTCGCGCTCCGGCTGTTCGTCTGCCGCTTGCTCGGCGGAACGCCAGAGTGCTTCGGTCTCCGCCGCGGTTTGGCGCGATTGCCGCATCGCAATTGCATGATAAGCAAGGCGTAGATATTCAGCTTCGCCCCAAAATCCGCGGCCCGTCCAGCGCTTGAGACGCGACCAGTTTTTTACATTCGTATATGCCTCTGCGATTGCGATGGAAACAGGCGGAGAAGCAGTTTTGTCCGCCGGCAACTTTTCGGTCCATTTAACAACTTCGCCCGCCAATCCGTTGTTATTCATCCAGTCCATGAGCGACGCGAGATCGGATGGATTGCGCACGGCAAATGGTTTCACTTTTTCAAGCAAGACGTGGAACCTCTTCTCATCGAGCTTTCGATAAAAGTTTAAGCAGAGGAGATAATCGCCAAAGGTGACTTGCTGCGACATCTGGAGCTGTTGGGCGAAATTGTCCGCCGCGGCGAGATCATTGCCTTCCACGGCATCGTTAAGCAATGCGCGCAATGCACCGGTACGAAATGGGGCGAGTTTGCTGAGTCGATCGAGAGCGGCGCGTGCATTCGCGCTCTTTTTCGGCTCGGCGGAGTGGATTTGAAGTGCCGCAAGATTGAATTGGTAAAGATCGTTGCTCGGCTCTTTTTTTACCGCGGCCGCGAATTGCTCTTCCTGCTCTGCGAAATTTCCTTCCGCACGTGCCAGCCAGCCAGCGACGACATGGAAGGCAGCCGTATCACGATCGGCAGGGGAGACATGGTCCAGCGCTTTTCGCGCAACATCGAGCTGGCCAAAGCGCAGTGCCCCCGAGGCAAGATTGAGCTGACTGGCTGGGTCGTTCGGAAGCAATCGCGCGATTTGTGCGCGCCAGGAGACGGTTTCCTCAAGGTTTTGCTTTTCCGCCGCCTCCGCCAGAATCTGAAAGGCAGGCAGCGAATCCGGATGCAGTTGCAAAACCTCGCGCGCGTTTTGCGTTGCCTGGGTAAATTTCTCTTCTTGCAGCATCGCAGCTGCCCCATGCAGCAGACGCGTTTCGTGCCAGCCCCTGTAGAGTTTTGAGCCGTAATTCAAGGAAATCATGCCGAGGACAACGGCTAGAGCTGACGCGCCGATTACAAGAGCGAGACGCGCCGGCCACAATTGCCGCTGCCAAAAAGATCCTAGATTGGAAAATAACCGGACTTTTCCTCTGCGCCGGACCCGTCTGATTTTTTCCGCCATTCTCGTCTCCTATCTCGCGGCGCAGAAGAAATGCAACTCCGCTCGCAGCAAGAGACTCACTGGCCCCTACGATTGTGTCACGGCTTCGGATTCTCGAACTACAGGAACTTCTTCAACAGACTCCATGACCTGCTCCCTTAAACGGCGACTCCAGACATACCGCGCCAGTAACACTTTGATTGTTGCTGTTAAAGGCACAGCCAACAGAGGGCCGAGCAC
>VBQB01000152.1 GCA_005887855.1 Verrucomicrobiota bacterium
GTCCATCTTCGCAGCAGACTGAGGAGCCTGCTCTTGCGTCTTCGTCTGCGCCGAAGTTTCAGTCGGCACAGATTTTGCTGGCACCGAGGATTCCGTAGCCGCAGCCCCAGTCTTCGCTGATGTCGGCTGGGGCGCCGCTGTGTTCTGCCCAAGGACCAAGGGGGGCCAGCCAAAGAAAAACAAAAGGTGCAGCAGTTTTCACGGAATCTCCTTATGCGGTCGCATGTTTCTTGGGACGTTTGTAAAACGGAGTCGGAACTACCTGCGCTTTGTATTTCTGCCCGCGAATTTCGACTCTCAAAACTGTGCCAAGCGCCGAATACGCCGGGGGCACGTACGCCAGCGCAATGTTCTTGCCCGAGGTCGGCGAAGGGGAACCGCTGGTCACCACGCCAACGCGTTCGCCGGCGTCATTGCAGCAACAGTATTCGTCGCGTGCAATGCCGCGATCGATCATTTCGATGCCGACCAGAGTGCGCGCCAACCCTGCGGCCTTGGCGCGTTCCAGCGCAGCGCGGCCGATGAATTCGCCCTTCTCCATCTTGCAGTAACGGTCCAGCCCGGCTTCCCAAACGTTAATCTGTTCGCTGATCTCATGCCCGTACAGCGCCATTTTTGATTCCAGCCGCAACGTGTTGCGCGCGCCCAAGCCGCAAGGAATTATGCCGAATTCGCGCCCCGCTTCCATCACCTGATTCAAGACTCTTTCGCTGGTGGCTACGTCGGAGGGCACGTAAATCTCAAATCCATCTTCGCCGGTATAGCCGGTGCGCGCGATCAGCGTGTTCTTTAGCCCGCAGACGGTACCGTGCGTGAACCAATAATTCTTGATGGCGCTTAAATCCGCATCCGTCAGTTTCTGCAGAACCTCGGCCGCGCGCGGTCCCTGAATAGCCAACTGCGTGTACGCGTCGCTCAGGTCTTCGACGACGCCTTCGAATCCCTTGGTGTTGTCACGGACCCAGTTGATGTCCTTTTCTCGTGTGCCCGCATTGATCACCAGCAGAAAATCATCTTCTCCCAGCCGGTGCACGATGACGTCGTCCACAAATGTACCTTCGGGATAGAGCATCGCCGAGTAGTGCGCCTGGCCGATGACCAGCCTGGATGCATCGTTCATGGTGATGTGCTGAACCGCGGCCAGCGGTACGCCGGGCTTCTTGCCGCTGTGAATTCGAATGTCCCCCATGTGGCTCACGTCAAATACGCCGACGCTTCCACGCACTGCCTTGTGTTCCGCGATCAAGCCGCCGCTCGGCGGGTATTCGACGGGCATGTCCCAGCCGCCGAAATTAACCATTTTCGCGCCCAGGCGGCGGTGCAATGCGTTCAGCGGCGTCTTGCGAAGCGCGCTTATGGGAGAAGTTGTGGAGGAATCCATTCGTATCGCTCGGGCAGAAATCGATACTAACATGCACTTCCAAAGCGGTCAAAGAAGCGGAGGCATTCACGCTTCGACGAAAAGCATGCAAAAGATCTGCCCTCCCCCGGCCATGTTCATCTTGCCGCTAGAGCATGGCTCAGGTACAGTTTTCTTGAGGGCTAGCATGGAAGGTCCAACCGTCTGCGTGCAATGCGACATGCCGGAAGAGCGCTGCACCTGCGAGCGGTACTGCACCATTTGCAAGGGGCAGCACAATATCCGCCTCTGTTCCGACGGCCTCTATTATTGCCCGGATTGCCGGGAAGCCTGCGACGTTGCGCTGGCTAGCACCCGTGGCCACTGAAACGCACAATTTGCAGATGTGGATCGATGCCGACGCCCGTTTGGCGGCGGCGGCAGGGGGCGTGGCGCGCTTTTTGGCCGATGCCGCCGGCCTCGACCGTGAAGCCCTCGCTCGACTGCAAGCAGCGGTCATCGAAGCTTGCATGGAAGCTTTCGGGCATCTTGCCGCAGAACACCCGCATTTGGAAGTTACTTTCGCGCGTTTCTCGGACCGCCTCGAAGTATCCCTCTCTCATGAAGAGGCTGCCGCCCCGGCGATTGGTGTGCGCACCATTACGGGTTTTGCGGTGAAAGAGGCGGCAAGCGCAGGAAACTCGGGAGCCTTGGCAGGCGTGGACCGCGTGCAGCACGAAACTCACGGCAAGGAGATTGTGACTCGTCTGACCAAATATCTCGGCGAAGTAGCCCCCAACCTTTAGCGCAGTTCGGAAGCAAAAGGGCCGGGCAGAATTGCTACCCGGCCCATTCCATCTCTCAAAAGGATTTGCGCCTTACATCTTCAGCGCGAACGTGTTTTTCCGGATGAGCGAGGTCATCTGATCATCACTCAGCGACATGCGCAGCGTTACGCGGTCGCCCGCCGGCACGATACGCGCCTGGTCCAGCAGATCTGCCAGCTCCGGATTTTCCTTCTGCGCTTGATAGCGTTTATAAAGAAATCCCGCTTGAAGCAATTGGCCCAGCGTGTTCGCATCTTCCGTGGACCCGCAAACGGCTTGGAACTTTCCATCAATGCCGCTGCTCGCATCCACGTTGATGATCAAGTTTTGCATGCGCGCAACGAGCTTCGCTGCTTCGGGGAACTGTTGGACCTCAGGCGCAAGCTGTTGCATGGCCAGCCGCGTGTACGCGGGATTCAGCACCGCCCAAACCACGCCGCTGCCATTCGCTTCGTTGATAAGCGGGAAGAGCCGGTCGTTGGTCAGCAATCCTTCTTCCGCTCCAAAGCGCACTTCGACCATTTTCTCCAGGATTGCCCGGTGGCCAAACGCCGCGGTATTCGAATCGATGAAGAAGAAAAAGAGGTCGCTCGCGCCCGAGCCGCTACCGAACGAGTACAGCGTGTACCCGCGGGCTTTGAAAGTGGGCAGCTTCTGCTGCTTGAAATACGCTTCCGTCGAGCCTGGGTTGTAGTTACCGAGCGCCACCCCAACGACTTCTTCTCCCGTCGGAACCGCCGAAGAACCTGTGCCTGCTGTCTTCGAGCTCAGCCCTTCCGCTACGAGCCCCCAAGCCAGTTCCTCGACCTGCGAATTCGGATCCACGCCTGCGGAAGCCAGGAATTTCTCGAATTGCCGGAAGCGCTCTGGAATCATTTGTTCCTGCAACTGCGGAAACCATTTCTGCGACCGCGCTTTTTTCAGATCGGCATAGGCGAATTCGCCGATTTCCTTGGGGAACAGCGCGATGACGTCTGTGCCCAGCCGGCCTGCGCGCGCGGGCTTCGGCGCCGCCAGGAGAATAGCCGCGAGAATGGCCGCTGCTCCGGCCTTGCCGATTGCCCTGAATGCTTTCATGTGATGCTCCTTTCGCAAGGGCCGAGGGAATCTCTATTTTACGCGCTTATTGCGCGGGGCGCATCGCCCAATCGTTCACGCAGCGCCGCGGCTTTCGCCCGCATGGATTTCACGTAAGCCGCATCCGTCAATCCATCGAGGTTGCTCTCCACGTTGGCCAGGGCTCCGCGGGCTCCTGCGCTGGCCATCAACCGTGCTACCTGCAAGTCTGAACGCATGGATGCGGCGACGATACCGTCCAGTTGTCCCAGGCGTTCGAAAAGCGCAACCGTTCGCTCGGCCACTTGCAGGGGAACTTCCGCGGCTTCCTTGGTTGCTTTCTGAATTGCCTCTTCGCGTAGGCGTGCTTCTTCCGCATTCCCCTGCGGCAATTTGAATGCAGCCATGACCGCGTTATACGACTCCGCGTCCCGGTCAATCTCTTCGGCTAGTTTCTCCGCGGTTCTCCTCATGTCATCCAGAGCCGCCGAGAGTTGATCGACGTGCGCGGCTTGGGATTTCTTTTTACGCGAGAGACCCGCGACCATGTGCCCGAGCGAAGCCGCCAGCGCTCCCGCAAATGCGGACACGCTCCCGCCGCCCGGCGTCGCCGTCGGCGCCGCCACGGCCTCCAGAAATGGCCGCGCCAGTCCAACGAGCTTTCCGTCCTTCGCGGTCATCAGAGGCGCTCCGCTCAGCGCGTCGGCTAGCTTGTTTTCAAACACCTGCGCCGGAGAGAAATTCTCGAGTTGCAGGAAAAAGTCCGCCGCCATTTCGATGGCTTTTTTCGGCAGCAACCCGACGATCTCGCTGCCCACCGGCTTCACCCCA
>VBQB01000153.1 GCA_005887855.1 Verrucomicrobiota bacterium
AGACGCGTGCGCTACCCAGGAATCTCGCGATGAAAACGGCGACCTTCCGAATCTGGCGCGGTGATGCGAAGGGCGGCGAGTTCCGCGATTACACCACCGAAGTATCCGAAGGCATGGTTGTGCTCGATGCCGTAAATCAAATTCAAGCGACGCAAGCCAACGACCTCGCCTGTCGATGGAACTGCAAAGCCGGCAAGTGCGGATCGTGTTCGGCGGAAGTCAACGGGATGCCGAAACTGATGTGCATGACGCGAATGAGCGAATTGCCGCTCGACAGACCGATCACGGTCGAGCCGATGAAAGCGTTTCCGGTGCTGAAAGATTTGATCACGGATGTTTCATGGAATTTTCGAGTGAAGAAAAAAATTAAGAAGTTCAAACCGCGTCCACCTGACGCCTCAGATGGAACCTGGCGAATGCAGCAAGAGGACATCGATCGTGTCCAGGAATTTCGTAAATGCATCGAGTGTTTTCTTTGCCAGGATGTTTGCCACGTGCTGCGCGATCATCAGATGCACGACCAATTCATTGGGCCACGATTTTTGATTCACGTCGCGGCGCTCGAAATGCATCCGCTCGATACTGAAAATCGTATCGACGAATTGCGAAACACACAGGGCATCGGCTACTGCAACATCACGAAATGTTGTGCAAAAGTTTGTCCCGAGAGCATTGAGATCACCGACAACGGAATCATTCCACTGAAGGAGCGAGTGGTGGATGAATTTTACGATCCATTCGGTTGGATTTGGAAATGGATGAAGAGGAAGTTAAATCGTTGAAGGGTTGAAGCGATGAAGCGGCTTTTGCGCGAGACTTTTCCCGCCTTAACGCTTTAACTTTTCAACGGTTCAACGAATCCCATGCCCGAACTCAAATCGCTCTCCAGAGAAGCCGTTCCAGCTGCGCTCGAAAAAGCGATGCGTTATCGGCTGCTCAACGAGCCCGCTGAAGCCGAGAGCATTTGCCTGGATGTATTGAAAACCGATCCGGAAAACCAGGAAGCAATCATCACCTTGCTGCTCGCCGTAACCGATCGTTTCACTAAGGGTTACGGCGTAAGTGACGCACAGGCCAAAGATCTTCTGTCGCGAATTAAGAGCGAATATGAGCGGACATATTACACAGGGATCTTTGCAGAGCGTAGGGCTAAAACAAAACTGACGCAGAATACACCCGGCTGCCGATTTCAGGCGTACGAGCTTTTTCGCGAAGCGATGAGCTGGTTTGAAAAGGCGGAAGCAATTCGTCCCCCTGGCCACGACGATGCATTGCTTCGTTGGAATACTTGCGCTCGAATCATTGAGCGAAATAAGCTGGTTCCGCGCGAAGAAGAAGAGCCAATCGAATTCCCGCTGGAGTAAATTGTAGTTGTTCTGCTGTGCGAAACGTACGGTGGATTGAGCAGTCCCTGCTCAATGATAAATTTGGCCGTAGAGCCGCATACGTAATAGCATCGCCCGGCGGAGCGGTCGATCCACCTTAATGCGAGCCGGCTCAGCATCATCACCGTAACAAAAATGAAGGACGAATTTACCCGATTCGAACACGAAGGCTGGGAACGTGTGGCTGACAAATACGATTCCGTGTGGTCGTCACTGACTCGACAGTTCATTCGTCATTTGGTCGATCGTGCTCAAGTTTCATCGGGAATGTCAGTATTGGATGTCGCGTGCGGACCCGGCTACGTATCTGCCGCCGTCCGGAAACTGGGCGCTATTCCAACAGGAATTGATTTCTCGGAGAAAATGCTGGCGACGGCAAAAAAGATGTTCCCTGATATTCCATTTCTTCAAGGTGATGCTCAGGCGCTGCCGTTTGACGATGCGAGCTACGATCGTGTTTTGGTTAACTTCGGCCTGCTTCACCTTGCGCAGCCGGAAAACGCCTGTCGGGAAGCTTTCCGTGTATTGAAACAGACAGGGAAGGTTGGTTTCACCGTGTGGGCCGCACCGCCCGAGAATCTTGGCGGTAAAATTGTGAACGACGCAGTTGAGGCTCACGCGGACCCAAATGTCCAATTGCCACAAGGTCCGCCGCATTATCTGTATGACGAGAGAGAAGAGTGTCGAAAGGTATTGGAACAAACTGGTTTTGATAGCATCTCGATGATGTATGAGACTCGGTCAGTTGAATGGCATATTCCGACGGCGCGTTACCTCTTCGAAGCTGAACGCGACGCGGGAGTGCGCACTGCCGGGCTTCTGACACGCCAGTCCCCAGAAAGACTGAGTGCGATTCGCATGGCAATTGAAGATGAAGTAAGCCGATATGCGAGAGGAAACGAGTTTGTCATTCCGATGGCGGCCCACCTTGTCGTGGCAGCGAAACCTCAGAAATAGAAATGAAGGAACTGTTCGCGGTGATTCTCAGCCGTGGCACTGCCTGGCAAGCCTCGCGCTCCTTGGAGGAGCAACAAGATTGGGAAGCTCATAGGTCCTTCATGAACGCTCTCGAAAAGGAAGGGTTCGTCGTTCTCGGTGGCCCGCTGAAGGGGACGCACGACGTTCTTCTTATATTCCGCGCGACAACCCCGGAAGAGATTGTAGATCGGCTCTCGGCCGATCCGTGGCACCGCCGGGACCTTCTTCGCGTGAGCCGAGTTACGCCGTGGGAACTGCGACTAGGCTCGCTGCCGTAAGCTCGAATAACGGAGGATAGGCTTCCAGCCTGACTTTCGATTAATCACACAATCGCGCCGCCGCAGCTTGAGCCAGCGCCTGCGGTGCAACCGAAGCAGTGGTCGCCGGTCATGATCTCACGATTGTCGATCGCATCGGGATCCAGATCCCAGAGAAAAAGTGCCCGCCCATTCACCCATTGCATGTCGAGTTGTTGATTAAAATCGCAGTCGTAAACCTCGCCGCGCCATCCCACACTCAGGGTGTTGCGGCACATGAGACCGTCAATGGTCGCGGGATTAAACGCGCTAATGAGCAATTCCATATATTCCTCGAGCTTGTCGTTATGGCGCAGGTAAGCCGCGAAACGGCCAATGGGAAGATTGGTAATGCTGTAAAGTTTGTTAAATACGATACCGAAATGGCCTTTCAGCTCGCGTTTATAATCCGACTCGAGTTCTGTCTGCTTGCCTGGCAAAAACGCGCCGACGGGATTATAAACGAGATTCAGTGGCAACTCCGGATCGATGCCGTAGCCTAACGAGTTGAGGCGTTGCAAGGCAGCGATGCTCCCATCAAATACGCCTTCGCCGCGTTGCATGTTCACATTCTCTGGTGTGTAACACGGCATTGACGCGATGATCTCGACTTTGTGTTTTGCGAGAAATTCCGGCACGTCTTCGTAGCCAGGATCGAGCAAGATGGTTAAGTTGCATCGATCAATGACGTGACGCGGGCTTTCGAGCGTTTTCACACGCTCGATGAAATAACGAAAATCTGGAATCATTTCCGGCGCGCCGCCCGTAAGATCGACAACTGGTATCTCGGTTCTACTCAGCCACTCGAGGACGCGATCAATTGTCTCGTGCGTCATAATCTCCTTGCGCTTCGGTCCGGCGTTCACGTGGCAATGCGCGCATGTGAGATTGCAGAGCTTGCCAACGTTGACCTGAAGAATCTCAGGCCGCCCGCGACGAAGTGAGATCGAATATTCCTCCAGTTTTTGCGCGAACTTGCTCATCACCTATGAAAATCAGCAGCAATTGCCGCCATCGCAGCACGTGTTGTTGGCTTTCGTGGTCACGTCGTAATCCTGGCCTTTGGTTGCCTTCGGATGCCGCAAAGAGGTGCGCGAACAATCGAACGGCTTTGCTTCGGCCGGCGGCACATCGACAATCGGCTCGACGAATTCAAAAAACTTAGAATACGGCGCCTTCTTGTAGAGATTGTAAGTCTTGTCGCAAACGGCGTAGCGCTTGCCGCGCTCCATCCGATGATTGTCGTCATCGAGCACTTCCTTGAACGGGCCGCGATAAATCACGGCCTGGTTTCGCTCGAAACATTCGCCCTGCTTTCCTTTGAACGCCTCTATGGTAACGGAACGAAACTCGATTCCTTGTACCGTGCGCCTCAACGCCCCTGAAATACAACCGCTCCAAAGTTCCAGATCATCTTGCAACTCGTCCGGTACAGGTTCGTCGCTCACGATGTCGCAAATCACAGCGCGGCCGCCCTTTCTAAGAACGCGAAAGATTTCCTCGAATAGTTGTCTCTTCGATTTCGGTTCAACCAGATTAAGCACGCAATTGGATACGACGACGTCAATCGAATCGCTCGCTACGAGTGGATACTTCACTCGCAATTCCTGCGCCAATTCATCCGCGGCTAGAAATGAAGTCGCGTTTGTAATCGGACTGCGCTCAAGTTCCTGATCGAGTCGTTCCAAATCGAGCGCGAGATCCTGAATGCGACCTTTTCGGAATTCCACATTTGCATAACCGGTGCGATTCGCGACGATCGGCGCGTTGCGGCGGGCGACCTCGAGCATTTCATCGGTCATATCGATCCCAATGACTTTGCCTTTCGGCCCAACGATCTGCGCGGCAATGAAGCAAATTTTGCCCGTGCCACTGCCCAGATCGAGAACGGTTTCGCCTTCACGCAGATAACGGGAGGGATCGCCGCAGCCGTAATCGCGCTCGATCACTTCCGACGGAATGACTTTGAGATATTCAGATTCGTAATTGACCGGGCAACAAAGCTCCGTTTCCGGCGATTTCGCGCTGGCAGCGTAACGCTCCCTCACAATGGTTTCAGTGCGATGGCGCTCAATCATGTCGATGCGACGCTTTGGCGTAAGAAGCGAATCTCATCACCAGTCGCGAATTTACAAGTGCAGAAGCGTGGCATGATCTCACTCAAATTATCGATCGACAATTTCGGAATCCTGCTACTCCTCCGCGCGCGCGAACGGATGACCACCCAGTTTGCGACAGAGCGCGTCACCAATCTCCGAGACAATCTCGATCTTCGTCGGGTGATAATATTCCGCGTCCTCGAGTTGATGCACGGTATGCTGATGATCGATCGCGTAGGCCGGAAGATGGATCAGATTACTCGCATCGTCGCAAAGCAAACCTGCGCTGAGAAGACGGGCGCTTTTTGCATCCGCGGAAAATTCACCAAAGCCGAAATCGTCGCCAGCCAAATGCAGCTTCCCAACGTCACGACTCTCTGTTGAGGCAGTGACGAGTCTGTGCCCGGTCTTTTCCGCATCGGCCGGTTTCATTCCCGCGAAAGCAAATTCGGGGTCGGAGAAAATAACCTGAATATTTGAGCGTTTCCGCCATTTGTGGTTGCGATCGGTCACCGCGTTTTCGGCCGCGATGCCCGCCTCGATATGCGCATGATGAACAACCATCCGCCTTCCACCCACATCGCCTGCGGCAAAGATGTGGTGGTGGTCGCGCACGCGCATGTCATCGGCAATCTCCAGCGATCCGTTTTTATCTAAGCAAATTCCGGCAGCGTCGAGGTGCAGATCGTCAGTATCTGGACGTCGCCCCGTAGCCATCAAAACTTTTTCGCTAATGATCGGTTCGTAACCATGCGGCCCTTCCGTTCCGACTTCGAAGAAACCGTCGGAATCGCGCGCCATGCGGACAACCTTCCGTGAAGTCCGAACGCGAACACTTTCGCGTTCGTAGATAAAGGCGAGGCGCTCACCAAATTTTGCAGGGTAACGCGGCAGAATCCGCGAGTGCGTAACAAGCGTGACCTCCGAGCCGAGCCGGGCGTAGCGCAGGGAAAATTCAAGACCAATCGCGCCCGCACCAATAATCGCAAGCGATTCAGGAATGTGTGTGTTGCTTAGAATTTCCTCATTCGTCCAGACGCCGTCCCATGAGGAATCGAATCCTTCGAGTTTTGGCAGCGCAGGCACCGATCCGCTGGCGATGATCGCGGCGTCGAACGCAAAACGCTTGCCCTCGCTTTCCAATTCGTGCGCATTCACAAAGAAGGCATTGGCGCGAATGATCTCAAAGCGATCGTCAGCGAGTTGCCGGATTTCCGCCTCGCGGTGGGCGCGAAACTGGGCGATCTCTCGATCTTTCCAGCGCACGATTTCTGCCAGGAATTCGTTAGGCCGCCGCGGTTCGACGAGCAACCAACCGTGACGACGCGCGTGATACATTGCATCGATCGGTTCAAACATTGCCTTTGAAGGCATGCAACCGGCGTTGATGCAGAGCGACGCGCGATCGGCATTGTCGCCCATAAAGAAGAGAACCTTCGCTCCCAACTCATGTGCGGTGCGTGCCGCCGTTAATCCGGCCGAGCCGCCTCCAATGACCGCAATCGTTTTCTGCTTCATGTCTTCAAGATTGTTACGACGACGGTGGCGGCAAGGCCGACGCTTAGGAACGTCCAGTATTGCCAGCGGTGCTTCATCGCTTCGCCGCCGCCCGCGACCGAAACAGCTGCTTTGCCCGCGGTGCCGATATAAACATAAAGGAAAGTGCCGGGCATCATGCCGATCCAACTCGCCAGCACGTAAGGCCAGAATTTCACCGCTGTTAGTCCATAAAAGTAATTGCTCAGATTAAATGGAATCACGGGACTGAGCCGGAGCAGAAATATGAGCTTCGCGCCTTGTTGGCCGATCGCGTTGTCAATCCTTTGAAACTTGGTGTTCCTTCTTGCCATCGCTTCGATCTTGTCGCGGGCGACGAAACGGGCGACGAGAAATGCCAACGTCGCACCGAGTGTCGCCCCGCCGGAAACGGCGAGAAAACCTTTCCATAAACCAAACGCGAATCCGGCTCCGATAGTCAGGATCGCTCCGGGTGCCAGCAAGACGGTGGCAGCGGCATAAACGGCGATGAAAATGAAGATGCCGGCAAGGCCCATTTGGCCGACCCAGTCGTTGAAGCTTTTCAACCACTGCTGGACGGGAAGAAATTTCATCGCGAGGAAAAGCGCGATCACAATCACGGTCAACGCAATGAGCCGGGCGACTGCACCTTTTTTCTCGTTCCTCATCGCCGCGTGCGCTTGTAGAGCCAGGTAAAGACTTTTTTGGCACGCGGTGTAAGTCGCGTTCTGTTGTATTTGTCGCCGGTTTTGCGAGCGAGCTCGGCAAATGTCGGATAAGCGTGGATTGTCGAAGCAATCGTACCGAGACCGATTCCAGCTTTCATCGCCAACACAAACTCGTGTATGAGATCGCCCGCACGCGCTCCAACGATTGTGACACCGAGAATTTTATCGGAATCTTTTGCGGTCAAAACTCTGGCAAAGCCAATTTCTTCGCTCTCCACGACTGCGCGGTCGACTTCCTCGAGCGGGACAACGAATAGGTCGTATGCAATATTCGATTTTTGTGCCTCCCTCTCGCCGAAGCCAACGTGTGCAATTTCCGGATCAGTGTAAGTGACCCACGGTAGCACCGCGGTTTCGGTTTTCTGGCGCAGCAACTGGAGCGGCATTAAAATATTGCGAACGACAACCCGCGCGTGGGCATCCGCCAGGTGCGTGAATTGAAACGAGCCGGCGATGTCGCCCGCCGCGTAGATGTGTGGCTGCGAAGTCTGTAAATACTCGTTCACGATGAGGCCGCGCTTGTTGAACCGCACGCCGGCTGCGTCGAGGTTTAACTTGTCGATGTTGGGAATGCGCCCAGCTGCGACAAGCAATGCCTCTCCGTTGAGCTGAAAACCAGATCCGTCTTTGTGTAGACAATCAAGGCGCATACTATTGCCGTGGCGCGCGGCACTCTTGGCTTCGGCGTCGAACTCGATTCGAACATCTTCGCGCTCCAGTTGGCGTTGCAGAACTTCCGCGACATCGCTGTCTTCTCTCGGCAGCAACTGAGATGCGCGTTGCAGGATCGTCACTTTCACACCGAGTCGTGCAAGCACCTGACCCAGCTCACAGCCGATCGGCCCGCCGCCCAGCACGATCATCCTTTCGGGCTTTTCTTTTAGCTCATCGAATATAGTTTCGTTCGTGAAAAACGGGATATGATCGATGCCTTCGATTTGGGGAATCGCGGCGTGGCTGCCCGTGGCGATGACGAAATTTCTCGCGCGAAGTCGTTGGCCATCGACTTCGATTTCGTGCGGTGAGACAAAATGCGCTTCGCCGCGGAAAACATCGACACCCAGCGATTTGAACCGCTCTTGCGAATCGTTCGGCGCGATTTTCGCGCGTCGCGCACGCATTCGCTCAAAGACTTTTTCGAAGATGAACCGCGGCTCTTGTCGATCTAATCCCCATTTTTCGGATTCGCGAATCTGCTGAATTAATCGCGCCGACGAAATCAGCGCCTTGCTCGGCACGCAGCCGAAGTTCAGGCAATCGCCGCCCATCTTATTGCGTTCGATCAGCGCAACGCATCCGCCAAGAGCGGCGGTTCCGGCCGCGGTCACCAAACCAGCGGTCCCGGCACCGATTACGGCAACGTTATAACGTTTTTGATCTATCGCATTCATCGAGCTGAAGATCGGAGAACTCAGAGAAGGATGCTATTCCAGCGCTGCCGGAACTGTCCATAATCGCTGCGCGCAAACGCATTCTTGAAATGGTTGCCCATTGATGATCGCCGGTTGACCTTGGCTGCATGCTGTGGGTTCGGACGTTTCTGACGGAGTTGCATGCATGGCAATGGCTCGGGATTTTCGTGGCCCGATTAACAGTCGGTTCACTGTTCTTTCTTTCCGGGCGGGGCAAGCTTTTTGTCCCTGAACGCCGGGAACAAATGCGGCAAACGTTGCTGGAGGCGCGCGTTCCGTTTCCCGAGTTCAATGCCTTTTTCGTTTCAACAGTGGAGTTTGTGTTCGGTTCGCTTCTCTTGGTTGGGCTGGCAACGCCTCTCGCCTGCCTGATGCTCGGCGGCGTGATGATTTTGTATCTACCCGAGGTGCTTTGTTTGGTGATTCTTGCGTGGCTTTTTCTCTCCGGCCCGGGCTGGTTCAGCGTCGATCATTTGATTCTGTCTCGAATCCGCCTCTAGCGCGCGGCGGTTACGGACGACAACGATCGCGGCTCGCACAGTCGCGAATTGCGACAAGTCCTGCTCATTCAAAGAATGCCTCTTTATTGGGGCGTAGATCGATTTCCAAGCTCCATGCGCTTCGGTCTTGTTGGATGAGATGCCAGTAGGCATCGGCGATCGCGTCGGGCTGGAGCAGGGGATCTTTCGCAGAAGGCTTGTAAGTTTTGCGCACCTTCCGTGTGTCGATCACGCCATCGATGATGACATGCGCCACGTGAATGCCTTTCGACCATAGCTCGACTGCGAGGGATTGGGCCAGGCCGCGCACAGCGAACTTTGCGCTGCTGAATGCAACCGCGCCGCCGCGCCCGCGTACAGAGGAGGTCGCGCCCGTAAAAATTATCGCGCCAACGTGCCGCTTGAGCATGTCGGGCAGGGCTTCGCGGGCGCAAAGGAACGCGCCGAAGACGGCCGTGCGCCAGGAGCGCTCGAATTCCTCCGGGGATGTCTTTTCCAAGTGCCCGCCGAGTGAACCGCTGGCGTGCGCGATGAGAATTTCCACTGGGCCGAGCTTGTCTCGCACTTTACGAAATCCAGCTGCGACTTGTTTCGCATCGGAGATGTCGGTCGGAACAGCCAGCAGCTCAGGTCCGAGCTCAGCGGCCAGTTTACCGATAAACGACGGCGAACGGGCGAACATCCCTACGCGACAGCCTTCCTGCGCTAGCTTCTTTACCAGCGAGGCTCCGAGTCCCGGGCCGACTCCGGCGACAATCGCAACACGTCTAGGGGACTTGTCGGTCATACTATCTAGTGTTTCTCACGCGTGATGAGGTTCAGTCGTGGCCGTTTGTCGGGCAAGCGGGGCGCACGCCCTACAATGATCATGACGCAATTACTCGGCGAGCTTTTCCCCTGGTTGCGGCTCGCGGTCGGGCTCTTCGCCGCTTGGCAAACGCCAGGGGCGTTGCTCACGAAAC
>VBQB01000154.1 GCA_005887855.1 Verrucomicrobiota bacterium
CATGGATAGGGAAACCAGCCTATGTTCGGCTTGTGCAAGAAGCTGGGATCCGAGATTTCGGTTCCCCGGAAGATTCGGCCTTGAAGGACGTCACGCTCGTCTTGGATGCGAGCAGGGGTATCGTCTGAGGCGAACGGTGCATCGGAGGTCTAAAATCGCCGTTAAACGATCATCGGAGGTGTTGTAAATGGTCAGGAACGAAGCAAGAGGCGAAGGACCGAAGAAAATCGATCTGGAAAAAGTGGCGCAGCTCATCGACGCGCTGGAACGGGATCTCGCGAAAGTCCAGAGCGGGTCCCGCGACGTTCAGCTGCTGAGGGACGAAGTGGAAACCCTCAAGAACGTTCTCAATTCGCCGATACGCCGCCCACACTGGGTGAGGGAAGGATTGCACGGCATGCGCCAGGCCATCGAGAACGGTCTGGAGACGGTCGTCGCCGACGGCCTGAAGGCGGGCCAATATATCGCTGAGATTGGAAGAATTCTAGGGATGTGAGCCGCACCGAATCTAGCGTACGGTCTTCAGGACGTGCACATGGACCGCTGATGTCGTTCGTCATTTCTTACCGTCACCCGCAGGGGCGCCGGCCGGCCCCTGGGTACGGACAAGGTAATCCAGCAAGTCGGGAATCTTTGCCTTGGGTACGTCGACGCCCAAACCGATCATCTTGTCGACCGCTTGTTTCCACTGCTCCCTGCTCAGGTGTTTGTTGTTGAGCGGCCTCACTTTCGCCGTGTGGCACGACGAGCACACTTCCTTGAATGTCATGGCACCGTCGTCGGCCGCGAGAGCGAAGCGTGGCGCCGCGAAGCCGAACAAGGTCAAGCAGAAAAACAAGATCCTGTGCGATTGCATGATTGCTTCCTTTCGTGCGCTAAAGAAACGGGGCCATGGAATGATCTTCAGCTTTCCGCGGGCATCTTGTGGGCGATGCCCTTGTGGCAATCGATGCAGGTTCTCCCCTTGCTCTTCGCGACTGCGTGTATTTTCGCCGCGATCGGCGACTGTTTCTCCGGATTCATGCCGTCGAAGCTATGGCAATTGCGGCATTCGCGCGAATCGGTTTCCTGCATGGCCGTCCACACTCTCTTCGCCAGCTCGGCGCGGTGGGCCTCGAATTTCGCCGGCGTGTCGATCAGGCCGGTAACCTTTCCATAGAGTTCCCGCGTCGCCTTGACCTTACGCACGACCTTGTGAACCCAATCCTTGGGGACGTGGCAATCGGAGCAGATGGCGCGCACGCCGGTCCGATTCGAGAAATGTATGGTCTGCCGGTACTCCTGATACACCGTGTCACGCATCTCGTGGCAGCTCGTGCAGAACTCCAGCGTGTTCGTCGCTTCCATTACGGTATTGAATCCGCCCCAGAAAACGACCCCGGCCACAAAACCGCCGCCGAGGAGAGTCAGCAGGGAAAAGCGCGCGCTCGGGCGGCGCAGCACCTGCCATAGGCCGCTAAGAAATCCGGCCTGGGGTGAGCTCTGGGAACCACTCGACGCATCCTTAGGCGTGTCGGCCATGTCTGATCCTTCCCTTCAATTGGTGGACTAACGGAAACATGGGCTTAGCGATTCCAGCATCCCCCGGGGCCATCACATTTGATCTAGATCAAAAAAGGCGCGTCCCGACGCATATAAGGTCGCATCAACTGAATCGGGCAACAAGGCCACCGTAACGAGCTTACGGGCGTGGCCGCGATCGAGGGGGACACACGATGACGAGCCGGAAACGCCTTCTTGCCGCGGTCGTGAGAGGTTTGGCCGCGTGTCTTGCAATCGGCGTCAGCTTGCAGGGCGCCATGGCGCAGGAGCCCGGGAAGGCGGCACCCAAGGACCTCGTGTTGAGGGGCGACGCAAAGTGCACCCGCTGCCACGACGCGCCTGAGATCCTGTCCATCGGCAAAACCCGGCACGGAGTGACCTCCGACACGCGCACGCCCACTTGCACGAGCTGCCACGGGGAGAGCGAATCTCACGCAAAGAAACCTGCAGGCGTGAAGCCGGACCGCTACTTCGCGAAAAATTCGACCACACCCGCCGATGTGCGCGCCGGCGCCTGCCTGGAATGCCACGGCGGGGACCGCCACCTCGCATTCTGGGAATCGGGGCGCCACAAGAAGAACGACGTCGCATGCAACAACTGCCATAGCATTCACAACCCGGAGCAGGCGGCCGACGCGCAGCTGAAGAAGGAGAATCCTTCGATCACGCCCTATGTCACGACGAATCGGCAGCTGCAGTACGAAACCTGCACCGCCTGCCACAAGCAGATCCGCTCGCAGCTCCTGAAGACCTCGCATCACCCGATCATCGAAGGCAAGCTCAAATGCACGAGCTGCCACAACCCGCACGGGGCGCTGAGCCACGCCATGGTCAAGGAGGAGTCGGTCAACCAACTGTGCACCGGCTGCCACACCGACAAGCGCGGCCCGTTCATGAACGAGCACCCCCCGGTCGAGGAGAACTGCCTGACCTGCCACAACTCGCACGGGTCCGTGCATGCACAAGGTTTCGGCAGCCCGACGGCCGGCGCGCCGAACACGCGCCTGGTCGCGCGCGCCTGCCTGAACTGCCATACGAACATCCACGGCAACAATGCCCCGGCGATGCGCGGCAAGTTCTTCCTGCGCTAGAAGGCTCCCGATGAAATCCAAGCTCATTCCCATACTCGTAGCGAACCTCTTTGCCGCGACGGGCGCGCTGGCGGCCGAGGGCAATGAGGACATGACGGTGTTCGGTTCCGTAACCGTCGGCGTGCAGGGCGCGAGCCTCGGCACGGGGAGCGAGTCGAACCCCGCGAAACTCAAGGAGTACCGCGACATCGGCGGCGGCGGGATTTCGGGCAGGGCGTTGAGCGGCGTCGACATCAAGGGCCGCGGCAGCGAGGATTACTTCAACCTGTACGGCGAAAACCTCGGAAGGGGCGACGAGTACCTGGACCTGAAGGGCGGCCGCTATGGCCAATACAAGTTCCAGCTCTACGAGAACGACATCGTGCACAACTGGACTTATGGCGCGCGCACGCCGTACTCGGGGGTGGGCAGCACCACGCTGATCGCCACCCTGCCGAACCTGAATACCGGCACCTGGAACTCGTTCGACTATGGGCTGAAGAAACAGAACATCGGCGGCATGTTCGAGATCTCGAAGCTTTCTCCGTGGTACTTTCGCGTCGATGCCAGCGAGGTGACCGACTCCGGTCTCAAGTGGATCGGCGGCGCGAACGGGACGAGCCCCGGGAACGGGTTCAACGAGAAACCCTACCCGCTGGATCAGAAGACCCGGAACCTCGCGCTGGAGGGCGGCTACGCGACCAAGAAAGCGCAAGTGTCTCTCGCCTTCATGCACAGCAACTTCTCCAACAACAACGACACGTTGCAATGGTCGAACGGGTTCTTCGGAGGACGCGTGACCGAGAGCTGGACGACCAACAGCATCCCGATCCTGGCAACCATGCCGACTGGAGCCACGCCGAACGCAACCAATGACGCCACCAATCCAGACCGGCCGACGTTCGACGGCGAGGTCGTTCACAAGACCGCTTCCCTCGCGCTGCATTCGAACCCCACGCGCGAAGTCGATTCGCGGATCTACTGGAACAGGTTCGAAAAGGACAACCGCTCGCCCGCGGTCACCTTTACCCCTGCCGGTACATCCAACCTGTTGTGCGGCGGTGCGCCGTGCACGACGGAAATACTCAGCTACAAGAAGAACAATCTGGGCGCCGACGTCGGATACCGTTTCGGTCCTAACAACAGGGTGATCGCAGGTCTCGACTACGTCGATCTGGAGCGCGATCGGGTCGATTTCGACGAAACCAAGGACAAGAGGGTTTCTCTGGAGTGGCGCAACACTTCCCTTGATTACCTGAGCTCGCGATTCAAGTACCAGTTCATGCAGCGGCGCTCGCATTTTCTCGAGGCCAATGCGGGCACCGGCCCGGCCGACGTCAACTTCCTGAACCGCTTCATCGCGCGCTTCGATGCGTCGAATGTCGACCAGGCGCTGATCAAGCTCTCGCTCGACGCGACCCCGGCCGAGATGTGGGATCTGGGCTTCGAAGGTATTCTCAAGCAGAATAAGTACAAGGATACGGTGCTCGGGCGCACCAAGGACGACCGCCAGCAGTTCTATTTGAGCGCCGGCTACGGCGACATTCAGAAATTGCGCGTCTTCGCTTTTGCCGACATCGAGTTCGTGAAATACGACTCCTACCACCGGAACATCAGCAATTTGACGGCCACCGACGCCTTCGATCCCTCCGCCGCGCCGAACGCCAACAACTACAACTGGGGCGCGACCAACAAAGACAAGAGCTACGCGTTCGGCGTGGGCGCGGACTGGGTGCCGACGGAGCGCTGGAAGCTGAAGGGATCGCTCATCTCGGAGAAGACCACCGGGACCGTGGACTTCGCGGTCCAGCCCGGGGCCAACCCGGCCGTTCCGTCGGTCAACATCGGCAACTACGACAATGCGACGAAGGTCTCGCTCAATCTAAAGGGCACCTACGCCTACACCAAGCAGATCGATCTCATCGGCGGATACGCGTTCGAGAAGTTCAGGTTCAGCGACATCTCGTACGACGGCTACCAGTACACCATCGGCGCCGGCACGAGTACGGCGCATCTGAGCGGACTCAACGCCAACCCGAACTACACGGCGAACATCGGCTACGTCGCCGCTTCGGTCAAGTTCTAGAAAGCGCCATCCTGCGGGCCTACTCGACCCGCTGGTCGAATTTCGCTTCGACGGTGCGGGTCGACCCGGGCGCCTGCACCCGCACGGTGATGAGGTAGGAGGCTTTTTTCTGCAGCTTCACGTAGTTTCCGTAGCTCGCCGCGCCGACTGCCATCGGGTCCAGGGTTTTCCAGGCGCTGTTCAGGCCGGGTTGCTCGATCCGGATCTCGACGTTCGCATCGTTGATCGGGGCTTGGGTTTTTGCGTCGAGCAGCGAAACATTGACGTGGTAGTAGCCGGGTCCGCTTGGAATGCCCCCGTGCATGGTTCGTTCGACGGAGTCCCGCGGAAATGCGCGCAACCCTTCTGCGGGCATGAACCCCAAAAAGAAATCGATTCCGCCCACGGTCTTATGGTTGGGATCCGCTGTCGGCGGGGTCCCCGCGCCCTTCGCGGCGCCCGGCGCAGGTTTGACGGTCGGGTTGAACATATAGAGAACGGCGGCCTGTATCTCGGAATCGGTGAGATTGGCCTGCCCGCCGCGGGGAGGCATGCCGCCGTGCCCTCTGATCGCGGAGCGGACCAGAGAATCCAAGCCCTGCTTCATGCGCGGGATCCAGGCCTCCCTGTCGCCGATCTTCGGCGCGCCGCGCAGGCCTCCCTCGTGGCACTTGACGCACTGCGATTTGACGACCTGCTCGCCGCTGCGCTCGACGGCGAGGTCTTTCGCGGTGGCGGGCTCGACCCAACGGCCACCGGACTGGTTCACCATGTACGCGACCGCGCGCCCGATCTCGAGATCCGTGAGGCCCGGATTGCCGCCGTGCGACGGCATCTTGCGGATGCCTTCGAGCGCGTGCCGGGTGAGGCTGGTCAGGCCCTGCGAGGCGCGCTTGCTCCAGGCCTTCTGGTCGCCGATTTTCGGCGCGCCGTTCGCGCCCGTCGCGTGGCAACCAGCGCAAACCGCTTGAACGACTTCCTTGCCGCTGCGCTCGACCCCTTGGGCGATCGCCGGCCGCGATGCGATCGGCATCGCCAGGGCGAGAACGGCGGCAGCCGTCAGGCTTCTTCGCGCCAAAACAGGCAGCGTACCTTCTTCGATCAAGCAACGACCGGCCATTCGCACTCCTCCTTCCTGTGAATCCCGAACTCCTGCGGATCAAATTATCTCACTATGGCTCAGACGCTCCGCGCTTCGAGCGCGATGTGGCGGCGAAGCTCCCGGTATCGGGCTTCGCTGTCGTCGCCGAACAGCGGATCGCGCCCGCCGGGCGCGGACGCCGCCACGGCCCGCCAGTCGTCCGCAGTAAGGAGCTTCGCGGCCCGCGGCAGGACCTCCTTTTCCTCCGAGGCGATGTGGTGGCGGTAGTAGACGAGGTACATGGCTGCAATCGCTTCCACTGCGGCGCGTGCGATCACCTCGCCCGAAGTCACCTCGCTCAGGGTTCTCAGCAGATCGTGGCCGGCCGCTGCGATCACGCGATGCTCCTGTCGCAGACGCTGGAGCGGGATCTCCATTCCCGGTTCGTGCTTCGCGAGCAGCACGAACGCCGCGTCCTCGCGCGGATGATGGTGCAGATCGGGGAAATGCCGCAGGTAGCTTACGATGTCCACCATGAGATCGTAGTTCGGCTGCTCCGCTTCGTGGAAAGCGTCGACCTGTCTTTCCAGGATGTCGAGGAGCCGCGAGAAATTGGCGTGCTCGGCGTGCCAGTGGGAGACGGGGTCGCTCATGGAATTCCTCGCTCTGCCCCGCCAGAATCGCGCCGAACCGCGGTCCGCGGTTTGATCCAGATCAAGGGAAGTGGATGCGGCTTTCCTTGATCCTCGTCAACTCGTCAATCCCCATGCGGGGCAATGTAGCAGTAGGCGCGGCACGAAAAGGAGGCGACCGTGTTCAAGCACATCTTGATTCCTACGGATGGTTCGGAGATTTCGCAAAAGGCGATCAAGGCGGGCGTGGCCTTCGCCAAGTCGATCGGCGCCCGCGTCACGGGCTACTACGCGTTGCACGAGCCGCCCTTTCTGTATAACCGGTTCGGCGATCTCGACAACCAGATCAAGGCCGAGCTCGAGCGGCGGGCCCGCGAAGTCGCGCAAAGATATCTCACCGAGATCGGCGAGAATGCCAAGGCGGCCGGCGTCGAGTTCGAGCCACTGATAACGATTTTCGACGTACCCGCGGAGGGCATCATCGACGC
>VBQB01000155.1 GCA_005887855.1 Verrucomicrobiota bacterium
CATCTTTTCGATGTTAGCTGGCGAATGAAAATCATCTGCCTCATAGAAACGCCAGCCAAATTCCTGCGCGAGCAGTTTGCCAATCGTAGTTTTCCCTGCTCCCGAGACGCCGAAAACAATGACAATTACCGGGATTTAATTTGCCTCCTGCTCCCGATCTTCTCCAAAAAGAACGCCGTAACTACAAAGAGCGTATAGAAGATCCAAACACCAACGACAGTAGCCTTATCTGTCAACGGTGTGCGCGGCACATACGTGTCACCTACTTGGACGACAACAAGAGCGATTCCGAATGCGATCGCGGCTGTTTTGCGAATTGCCGGCATCACATTTCGCGCGAGATAAAGCACAATCCCAAAGCCAAGCAGCGCAATCTCCAATGCGAACTCCGGGTCCCGATAATTCCACAAACCAAAACCAACTTTCCATTCATTGTCGTAGATTGCGAGATCACGCGGATGCGCAATGAGATCGAGAATCCAATGCGAGAAAACAGCGAGGCCGACGATCAAAGCGGCTGATTTGCTGTAAACATAGCCAAGCCAACTGCAAAGTGGCTTGTAAAGAAGAGCAGCAACGCCGCTCCAAATAATCGCCGCGATCAAACTATGTGAGTACGGATGAAAATACGAGTCGAGCATGCTGCCTGCGGTGAAACCTTTAATCACGCGCACCTTCTCAATCCCGAGCAAAACCAGCGTCGCCCATATGTAATCGAGAAATTGGACAGCGACGAACAAAACCCAGAGCGGAATTTTGTTTCGCTAGCTCTTAACCGCGAACGCAACGCTGTAATGTCCAATAAACACTTTCGGTTAGTTGTAGGGCTTTCGCCGCGGCGAACGCCTGCGTTAATTTTCGGCGTTTGACACAAACGCCGCTACACCGCTACGCAATCGCCAATCTCACTGGCAACCGCCGCGCGCCCCAATCGCTGCGCTCGTCTTCAAGAACGCCGGCGATTTCGCAACCGCAAGACTGACATCGCCCATTTTTCAGATGCCATTTGCCGAGCTGGTACCAATCGCGCTCAATCAGCAGTTCGCCGCAACCGGGACACGAGGTGCTGCCACCTTTGGGATCGTGCACGTTTCCGGTGTAGACATAACGCAAGCCTTTCGAGCGCGCGATTTCGCGCGCACGCGTGAGCGTCGCCGGCGGTGTGTGCGGTTTGTCGAGCATTTTGAAATCGGGATGGAACGCCGTGAAATGCCACGGCACATCCGGTCCAAGATTTTCCGCGAACCAGTCGGACGCGCGATGCAGCTCCATGTCGCTGTCGTTTTCGCCGGGAATCAAAAGCGTCGTGACTTCAAACCAGACGTTCGTTTCGTGCCGAAGATATTTGAGTGTGTCGAGCACTGGCTGGAGCTGTGCAAAGCAAAGCCGATGATAAAACGCATCGGTGAACGCTTTGAGATCGACATTCGCAGCGTCCATATGCTGGTAAAATTCTGCGCGCGCGTCATCGGTGATGTAACCGGCAGTGACCGCCACCGCTTTAATCCCGCGCTCGCGGCACGCATCGGCCACGTCGATAGCGTACTCGGCAAAGATCACCGGATCATTATAAGTGAATGCAACTGACCGGCAGCCGAGCCGTTCCGCGGCGATCGCGATCTGCTCCGGCGACGCGGCATCGGCGAGCTTGTCCCATTCGCGCGCTTTGGAAATGTCCCAGTTCTGACAAAAACGGCAGCCGAGATTGCATCCGGCCGTGCCGAACGAGAGCACGCTTGTTCCCGGCAGAAAATGGTTCAGTGGTTTCTTCTCAATCGGATCAACACAAAATCCGCTGCTCCGTCCGTAAGTGGTCAACACCATTCGGTCGCCCACGCGTTGCCTGACGAAACAAAATCCGCGCTGGCCTTCGTTGAGCTTGCAAAACCGCGGACACAGTCGGCACTCGATGCGACTGTCGGGCAGCATTGTCCACCACCGTCCGGGATAATCAGATTGCCTCAACTCTGCGACCATTGCTTGGCAATATCGCTCAGTAAATCAGGGCTTGCACACGGTGGCGGGAACGCAGGAAAAGAAAAACGACAATTTTCTCAGGACCAAAAACCTTTAGACGGCCGGCACATCGCAACCGAGCCTAAACGACGAACAAGCTGCGTTTACCTACGAACCCTTTCAATTCGAAATTGCCAAACTGCCGCCATGAAACTAAGCCTTCGAGTCTGCTGCTCGCGGCATCGCTCAGTCCACATGCCTCACCAAGCGAGGCAGCCAGTGTTTCGAGACGGAAGGCAAAATTAACTTCCATGCCCATTAAACTTTCTTCGGCCAGCGAGGCCACGCCGCCAATCGCGACCAGACCAAAATGGAAGATGAATCGGAAACGGGGTTCTTCCAGCGCTTGAGCTTTTTTGAGCGCGTCGATTGTAGCGGCTATGCCTTCCGGAGTCGCATCGCTTTCTTGCCAATAAGCCAAGATCCCATCACCAAGATATTTATTTATCGTTCCGTCATGCTGTTCGATAATCTTCCTGCAAGTGGCAAACCAGCCGCCAACCAATGCGGCCAATCGTTCACTCACCAGGCTGCGGCTAAGCGCCGTGAAATCTACGATGTCCGCAACCAGCAGCCAGCAAGGTACCTTCTCGATCTCCTAGATGGTTCGATCTGCAAGCGTGGTCTGATACTCAGGTGTAATTTCCTCTGGTTCCCGAAAAATAAACTGTTTGCCGCCTATCAAGATCTTGTCCTAGTCGTGGAGCCGAACAGGCTGATGCACACGCCGCTTGTTCAGAAAGGTTCCATTGCTACTGCCTAAATCAACGAGCCAGAACTCGCCGATGTTTTGCACTTGGATGAGCGCGTGCATTCTGGAGACTTTCGGCAGGTCTAAAACAAGGGTATTGGCTGCGGCTCGTCCCATCGAACAAGTCCCCTGAAGGATGTGGCGATTGCCGTTGGTTTCCAGCCAGGCGCCCTCTTCTTCCGGCGGATTCACTTAACAGTGTCTATCCAAAAAAAATCGCTGGCAAAGCAAAAGGGGACGGCTGCCCAAGCCGTCGCTCTGTGTGGACGATCTGCAGGCTTGATTATGAAGCAGGTTCTACTTAAATCGTAGAGTGAGCCCTGGCGAGGATGCCGGACAAAGGGAGGTAGCCCCTTTTACTACCACGCACTGGAGCGTGGTGCTCGGGGCACAAGGTGATTCACCAGCGGCACGAGAAGCGCTTGAAAAGCTTTGTCGCACGTATTGGCGACCCATTTATAGCTTTCTGCGGCGACAGGGTATTGGGCCAGATGAAGCAGAAGATCTGACCCAGGGTTTTTTCGCGTTGTTGTTGGAGCGCAAAGATCTGAATACCGTCCGTAAGGAAAAGGGGCGACTTCGTTCTTATCTTATTGTGTCGCTCAAGAATTTTCTGGCCGATGAGTCGCGCCACGCGATGGCGATCAAACGAGGAAAAGGACGGCGGCTTATCCCCCTGGAAGGACTGAGCGTTGACGAGCGAATCCACATGGAACCAACGGACCCCGTGACTGCCGAGCAGATTTACGAACATCGTTGGGCTTCGACACTGCTGGAACACGTGCTTAGCCGATTAAAGAATGAATATCAGGCGGCAGACAACGCCGCGTTGTTTAATTCTTTGAAGCAATTACTGCCAGACGAACCGGGCGCGCCCTCGCAGGCGGACATTGCTGCGCAATTAGGCATGACTGAGAATGCGGTCAGGCAAGCGTTTCACCGATTTCGACGGCGCTATCAATTGTTATTACGAGAGGAAATTGCCCACACAGTTGCTTCGCCTAGCGATATCGAAGATGAGTTGCGCCATTTAATTTCGGTAGTAGCAGGATAACGTGCGGTAAAATTTTACGCAGTACCAACTGGGGGAATGCGCGAGCAATTCTCCGGTCATGATCACAGTAATCAGAGTCTGCCGAAAGTGCGGCGCGAAAATTTTTGTGGACGCGCCGGAAGGACTTTGCACACGCTGCGTGCTCGAAACAGCGCTCCGTACATTCCCGGAGGAGACTGTAGTCCGGACTGGTCGGGATGACCCTGGCTCTGTGGACATCGGACAAAAACTCTGTTGCGCTCAAATTTCTCCCCGACTTGCTCATTCACGATGCTGGTGTGCTGAGCAATCTCAAGCGCGAGACCAGACGTTGCCTGGAACTCACCCACAAGAATATCGTGCGCATTCACGACTTCGTGCACGATGAACGCTCGGGCTGCATTTCGATGGAATACGTCGATGGTGACACACTATCGAAATTGCGCTGCGATAAAGAGCGAAAGGTCTTTGAAGCAGCCGAGCTGACCGATTGGATGAGCCAGCTATGCGATGCGCTCGACTATGCACACAACTACGCGCGGATCATCCATCGCGATTTGAAGCCGGCAAATCTGATGGTCAATCAGCGCGGCGAGCTCAAGGTGTCTGACTTTGGGATTGCCCGCAGCCTGGGCGATTCGCTGAGCCTGATCACCATGGCGGGTGACCGGAGCGGGACACTCGCTTACATGAGTCCGCAACAACTGGAGGGCGAGCGCGGCACTCATCTGGATGATATCTATTCGTTAGGCGCCAGCGTTTACGAGCTGCTCACCAGCAAGCCAGCCTTTTACGTGGGCAACATCGATCGACAGATTCGGGAGAAGATTCCCCCGTCGATGACGGAGCGCCGAAAAGAATTCGAGATTGAGGGGGGACCGATTCCAGCGCTGTGGGAAGAATGTGTGGCGGCTTGTCTGGCAAAGGATCCCGGGCGGCGGCCACAGTCGGTCAGGGAGATTGCCCGCCGATTGCAGATGCCTACACCGGAAGCGCGCCCACCGTGCTTGAGGCCGTTCTTTCCACGACCGAAAAAGAGAGTTCTCGTTCTCGGCATGCTTGCCGGGGTTGGTGTGATCGTTTCTGCAATTGAGGGATTTTTTCTCCTGCCGCGTGGGGCCGCGCACAAGATCGACAAATCGATCGCCGTTCTTCCCTTTGAAAACTTAAGCGAAGAAAAAGCAAACGCGTATTTCGCCGAAGGTATAAAGGATGAGATTCTGACCAAATTAGCGACCGTGCGTGATCTCAAAGTCATCTCGCGCACCTCGACAGCGAAATATCAAAGCAAGCCGGACAATTTAAAGAGCGTCGCGGAAGAGCTCGGCGTTTCCACTGTCCTGGAGGGAGCGGTGCAAAAGGCTGGCGACAAAGTCCGCGTGAACGTGCAGTTGATCGATGCACGCGCTAACAGACATCTTTGGGCGAAAAGTTACGACCGTGACCTCACAGATGTCTTAGCGGTTGAGAGCGAAGTTTCACAGGAAATCGCGGAGGCGTTGCAAGCGAACCTTTCATCAACTGAATCCCATGCTTTAGCCTCAGCTAAGACAGGCGATGCAGAAGCTTACGATCTTTTCTTGAGAGGCGAGTATGAGTGGCACCAGGCCGAGAGCAGGTTGGATGTGGACGCCTATGATCGTACGGAAGCGTTTTACCGGCAGGCGCTGGCACGGGATCCAAACTTTGCCGAGGCCTCTGCCGGGCTCGCGCGCATTCGGTTATCGCGGCACTGGAATGTCTCACCTTTAACGTCACCGGAATTGGAGGAAGCAAAGTCGATTATCGATCACTCTCTAGCGCTGGCTCCAAATTCACCGGAAGCGCACTTCGCGCTGGGATTATTCTTTTATTACGGGCACCGCCAATATGAGAACGCGCTGACGGAATTCAACCGGGCACTGGAGTTGCAGCCAAACAATGCTTTGGCTCGACAATGGTGCGCTTACGTCTATCGCCGCCGCGGTGAATGGGAGCGCTCGCTGGCGGATTTTCAACGAGCGCAAGAGCTCGACCCGCTCGATGCCGAAATCCCGGCGAATATCGGAGCGATTTATGGGAAATTGCGTCTCTGGAAGGAAGCGGAGCGTGCTGCATTGCGAGCTCTCGGCATCGATCCGCAAAACACGGTCGCAGCGGTGAGCCTGCTCCTCACTCGCCTCAGTGCGACGGGCGATGTCGAGTCGGCCCGGCGAGCTCTCGATGGTTTCCCAGAGGCGATCAAGAGTGGCGGCCGCGGCGGCGCTAGTTGGGGCGATTGGGGCGGCGGCGTTGTGAGTATCATTGGTATGCCGGTTTATCTCGACGTCATGCAAAGACGTTTCACCGATGCTTTCCAAGCTCTCGAGAAGGAAGTGGTCAATGACGATCATGGGCGTCTCCAGCAGCTTGTCCGGCGCGTCGCCCTCCACGTGCTGACGGGGGAGCCTGAGGTTGCCAAATCAGCGGGAGAAGAGGCGCTGCCGTTACTCGAGGCCAGACTCAGACAGCTACCTAATGACACTTTTGCCATGACGGAGCTATCTTGGGTTTACCTCGCCCTCGGACGCAATGCCGACGCTCTGCGCCTTTCCAGCCAGGCGGCGGACTTGATCTCGATTGAAAAAGACGCTCTGTCTGGTCCAATTTTGCAGATGGGGCTTGCGCAAATCGAGTCGCGTGCGGGCGCACCTGAGGAAGCCATTAAGAGGCTTCGACATTTGCTCTCCATCCCAGCGGGCCAGGCAGCTTCCATAGCTACTTTGAAGATTGATCCGGTCTGGGATCCGATCCGTAACCGTCCCGATTTCCAGCAGCTGCTCTCAGGTCCGGAGCAGATTGGACCTAACAAGTAACAGGAAGCGAATCCGAGGAGCTTTCTCGGCGAATCAAAGCGGCGCAACGTTTACAAGGTCGCGATCCCTGTTTTCGCTTGGCTGATTGATCGAGATTACGGCTCCTTGAACTCGCCTGCTTGAAAAACTTCGTCTGCGACGGTTTGCACCGTGTGCTACGCTTGCGATGTCGAATGCACGCACAGGCGAAGAAATGCACCAGCCTCGATCACGCTTTGACAGCAGCGAAAGCAATGCCGCTACTGCGTCATTTTCCACCGCCACCAGAGCTTCTCCTGCAACTCGCGCGAGTCCAGCAGAGCCGGGCCCTTCCGCCGAAACTGCCGTCGCTCAGCCGGGTGGACGTCTTATTGTTTTGAGGGCCCCGAACTTTGGGGGGAGGTCTTTGCTGTGAATTGTCCGTTGCAGTTCTTCACCGCTGACCCGTACGACGTTGAAGCTGCTAGCCTCTCCCGCCCAGCTTCCACTGTCATTAAGTTCGACCCAGTGACCAGGCAGACGACTTCCAGTAAACGCGGGTACCCAAACCCAATGGCGCCCTTTCTTCACGGTTACAGATGCCCGCGACGCTGGCGCTGCACCCAGATCAAAATTCAGTTGTGTCGGCGCATCCGACTCGATGGTTGTATTATTGATGGAAGTTTTGACGGCACCATTCACAGCCAATGTGACTCGGTAATTGCCTGGCGGAAGACCCTCTAAAATATAACGACCGCTTACATCGGTCTTGACGGTTGTGAGCAATTTCCCACCATTTTTCGTTTCGATCCGAATGTCCGCGCCTTCTATCGGATGTCCTTTAGCATCCTTGACGATCCCTTCCAGCACCGAGCTCGCAGCCCATGCGCTTGCGACAAAGAGCATCAACCCAACAAAACCAATTCGAAGCGACTTTAGTAAGAGCATAAATAATATTCCTTTCACTTGTCTTTCCTTATGGACATTCAGAAGCCCGCCCCTGGCCCCCCTGCCCCCTTTGCCCCTGCACCTATGTCCCGGTAACCGATAGGCTGCGACATCCGGTTCTCCGCTGCATTAGTCGTCGTAGTGGTCTGACGCGTTGTGGTGCTAGTCGCCTCAGGCGAGCTGGCACAAGACACCAACATCAGGGCGAAAACGGAAAGTGCCCAACCAAGCATGATTGCTCTTTTCATAACGTGAATTGTTTCTTCAACAAACGATTCTTTGGGTTAGCGGGTTAGGCGTGGAGTTGGCAGAAGCTGCACCGCGAGGAACTGCGGACCATCAATCCCGGAGGCGAAGACGGTCTCGACACCGTTGGGTGTAAATTTTAAGATATCACCGGGCGGCTCAAATGCGCGGTTGGCGACAAAGAGGTTACCGCCTCTATCAAATGCCACCCCTCGAGGTTCGGTGAGGTCCGTGGCAAAGTCGCTTTCTTCACCATCAGGAGTAAATTTGAGGATCTTACTGAGCGCCGGGGCAAAGGGAACGTCAG
>VBQB01000156.1 GCA_005887855.1 Verrucomicrobiota bacterium
TGGAGTCATGGGTGCTCGATAACTTAAACAAACCGCTCAACGTGCCAGTACTGGCGCAGCGAGTCGGGATGAGTCCTCGCAATTTCGCCCGGGTCTTTACCAAGGAGATGAAGACCACGCCCGCGAAGTTTGTGGAGCGCCTCCGCGTCGAAGCAGCTCGCCGGCGACTGGAAGAAAGTCACAACAGCATGGAAACGATTGCTGGCGAGTGCGGCTTTGGAAACGTCAATTCGATGCGCAACGTTTTTCAGCGGACACTGAAAATTCCGCCCGGACATTATCGTCGCCACTTTCGAAGTACGCGCCACGTAAAACGGCACCCACAGGCCAAGGACATCGGCACGTGAATAATAAAGATGAAAAGGTCCCACGCAGACTAGTCATCATGGCCACGATCATGTCCATGTCCATGTCGCCGACCATTACCATTCCCCTCGTCATCATCATCACCATACTCGTCGCCATCGTAGTCCCGATGATGCTTCTTCCACTTCGCTTTCCACTTTCCGTGTTTGGATTTTGTGTGCACCCGCACTCTGCTTCCATAGGACGACGGCGCCGACTCCAAATACGCCATGTTCTGGTCAGGTAACCCGAGCGCGTCGAGCGTCCTCATGTCGAGCTGGCCGGTCGGCGAAATTCCCAAGCGCGATTGGAACGTGCGCACCGCGAACGCTGTGCCACGCCCATATCTGCCGTCAACCCAGCCTCGATAATATCCGCGACTCCTCAACTGACGCTGAACTTCTGCGACAATGCGGAAGTCCATCTCACCCGGCACCGACTCATATGGCGCACCAACGAAAGCTCTGTTCACCTCAACCCGCCGTCCAGAGTCGCCAAATGATCGCGGCGACGAATCCAACGCAGGCCGCGAGCTGTGATCAGGGCGGGAAGCGGTTGGCTGAGTGACAGGAGAGTTAGAAGCGACCGCAGGCGATGAGGCTGAATTCGAACTCACGTTAAGCGAGCGGAGTGTCTCCGAATTGATCTCGCCAGTGACTTGCAACCCGTTGCGAATTTGGTAACGCCGAATCGCGGCAGTAGTCTCGGCGCTCTTTTCGCCGGTAACGTTGCCATAGTAAAAGCCTTGCTCCGTGAGAGCTTGCTGCACCGATTGGATCGTCTGATCGGCGCGCACTGAGCCCAGGAAGGATAGAGCGACGACAAGTTGCAATATTGTTCGTTTCATGGCCGGACGTTTGACGAAACGGCTTCCTATTTGTGATTCGCGCGCCTATGTGTCAGCGCGTGCGTCCTGCCAGATCCATCAGCCGCCGGTTTTCGCTTGCGCTACGTAACGCTTAACCTCTTCGATGCTGACGCCGACAACGGTGCCGACGAGACGGCCGCCGCGATTGTAAACGTTAACCTGCGGAATCGAGTGGATGTTATGTTGCTTCGCCACCGCCGTGTTCCAATTGACGATGTCGATCTTGCGCAGCGCAATCTCGGGATCGGTTCGCGCCATCTGCTCCAAGGTTGGCGAGAGCTGTTTACACGGGCCGCACCAGTCCGCATAAAAATCGACAACTGTCACGTTGCCGAGTGCGAGATGTTTTGCGATGTCCACCTGCGCGCCGTGAGAGATCACTTCGACTTGTTGGCCGCGACCAGCGACGAGCCCGAAGCTTATCCCCCTGGTTTTTGGGCGGTTGTTGTCCCGTCCAATATCTGTTTTTTTCTTCAGCCATTTTCCGCCGTAATTCCTCTTGCTGCTGCTGAAAGGCCTGCTGACCGGCAACTTGTTGGGCCGAGTATGCGCCGGCTTTCGCGGCATCGTAATGAAAGCGTTCCTGAACCTCTTTAGGCAATTCGGTGAAGTAAACTTTCGAGATTCCCGAACTGCTGATGAGCACAATGCCATCGGGTTCGACTCGGCTGACCGTGACATTCTTGTATTCTTTCCCGTTAATCACTTTGAAGTCGTCAGCGAGCACGACTGACGCGAAACATAGGATTAGAAAGGTGAGAATCTTCATCTTGCTTTGGCTCCGAAAAGCCGCGTGCGCGATAGCTCTCTGATCATGTGATTACGGCGACAACGTTTGTCGGCTTATGGAGTGTGATACAAGACAAAAACAAACCTCTCGAATAAAAACGTGCTATCATCCCGCGCTGAAGCCGTGAATCTTCCGAAATTTTCCGCCGAACTGAAGCGCCGTCACGTTTACAAAGTCGCGGTCGCGTATGCGGTGATAGCCTGGCTGCTGGTCCAGGCGGCCTCGATTCTCTTTCCAACATTCGACGCACCGGCGTGGACCATGAAAGTTTTTGTCACGGTGATCGCGCTCGGCTTTCCCATCGCAGTGATTCTGGCCTGGGCTTTCGAGCTGACGCCGGAAGGAATTAAGCGCGCGGAAAAGGTTTCGCCCGATGAATCGAGCATCCGCCGCCCTGGGCGAAAGCTGACCATCAGCATCGGGGTTGTAGCGTTGATCGCTACTGGATTACTGATTTTTCAGTTTACGCGTAAAACAAGTGTCACGACGAATCCAAACGTTGGCGCGGACAGCAGGTCGATCGCTGTTCTGCCGTTCGACAATTTGAGCTCGGACAAGGAGAACGCATTTTTCGCACAGGGCATTCAGGATGAAATTATCACCACCCTTTCCAAGATCAGCGGCCTGCGAGTAATCTCGCGCACTTCGACGGCACATTACAAAAGCGCGCCGGAAAATCTGCCCGAGATCGCGCGAGACCTGCGTGTTTCGAACATTCTCGAAGGCAGCGTGCAGAAGGCAGGCGACCGCGTGCACATCAACGTCCAGCTCATTCAAGCCGAGAACGACGCGCATCTTTGGGCGCAAAGTTATGATCGACAATTGATCGATATCTTTGGCGTGGAAGCTGAAGTGGCGAAGCGCATTGCCGACGCTCTCAGCACGACGCTTTCGCCGCAGGAGAAAGCGCGCGTCGAAACAAAACCGACGGACAATGCAGACGCTTATGTTCTCTATCTCCGAGGCCGCGAATACCAAACGCGGCCGGACAACTTCTTGCAGGACTTCCGGTCCGCCGCCCGGCTTTACGAACAAGCAATTGCACTCGACCCCAACTTTGCCCTCGCCCATGCGCGACTCTCCGCCGTGACGAGCCAGATTTATCATTGGTTTGAGCCGACGGAAGCAACCAAACAAAAAGCACACGCGGAGGCGATCGAATCTTTGCGCTTGCAGCCAAACCTGGGGGAAGGACATGCGGCGCTTGGGCTGTATTTATATTATGAGGAAGCGGATTACCAAGGAGCTTTGCGGGAGTTCGCACTCGCGGCTGAGGCGCTGCCGAATGATGGCGACGTCGCCCTTTACATTGCCGCTATCCTGCGACGCCAGGGGCGTTTGACGGAGGCTATCGCCGCTTATCAACATGCCGAAGCGATTGATCCGCGCAATCAGGTTGCGCTCTACGATGCATCGCAAACCTATTTCGGCTTGCGCGATTGGACCAATGCTCTGCGTGGACTTGATCGCGTGCTGGAGCTCGCGCCTGATTCAGTCAACGTGAAGATTCAGCGTGGCTACACCGAATTTTTCGCGAAGGGAAACACGGCACCAATCAAAGCGGCACTGGAAAGTATTCCGGCTAATGTCGATCCTGACGGAGTTGTCACTTTCGCCCGATGG
>VBQB01000049.1 GCA_005887855.1 Verrucomicrobiota bacterium
TCCGGCGGGCGGCGGAACAACGATCGGCGCAGCCGTCGGGGACTTCCCCGCCCTTCCCACGGCCGCGTATGACCTTTTCGATACGAACAGCACCGCTTGCACGAGCGTCGACCCGGGTGCCTCCGGCAAGCTGGCCATCGTCAACCGCGGGGGTTGCACCTTCAGCACCAAGGTGCGCAACGCGATCGCAGCCGGTGCTGTCGGCGTGCTCGTGATCAACAATGTCGCCGGTGACCCGACTGCCATGGCCAAGGACGGGCTGGGTGGCGACGACCTCCCGGCAGTAATGATCGGACTGAATGAAGGCGCCGCGCTGCGGGCGTCCGGAGAAACCACAGCGTCCGCAGTCGCCGTGTTCCAGGAGTTTATCACCCCCAACGCGGACATCCTGGCTGGCTTCAGCGGCCAGGGCCCAACGACCGTCGACGTCGCCGTCAAGCCTGACCTGACCTCGGTCGGTGTCAACGTCCTCAGCTCGATCACCTGTGTGGGCAAGCCGGAAACTTGCCCGGGCGACGGTACCGGATGGGCCTTTTTCAGCGGCACGTCGATGTCAACGCCGCACATCGCTGGGTCGGCGGCTGTGCTGCTGGACCTCAATCCGTCCTGGTCGCCCGCGCAGATCAAGTCAGCGCTCGTCAACCACGCCGACTTGGTGATCAAGGATGCCGCGACCGGCTTGCACGACATCGGTCCGACGGCTCAAGGTGCCGGGCGTGAAAACCTCTCCGTAGCGGCGGACGCGACAACTTGGCTGGATCCCGTCTCGGCGAGTTTCGGCAAGGTCACAGTCGGCCATCCGACCTCGGTTACTATAACGCTGTCCAACCCCACTGGCACCGACGAGACGTTCAGCGTCTCCAAGACGATGTTCACCCCGGATACGTTCGGGGGCACTGTTCCGAGCATCTACGACGCTGGAATCCTAAGCGCGGGCGATGACCGGATAACCGTCCCGGACAGCGTGACCGTGCCGGCCAACGGTTCGACCACATTGACGGTGACTGTTAGTGCGGGTCACGGCGAAGTGGCCCAAGGTTGGATCAACCTCGATGGCCCCGGCTCAAATGACCTGCACTTCGCATACTACGCGGTGGTCGGCCATTAGAATGACAAAGTAAATTACAAGGTAGTTCTACGAAACAGGGACGCGGATAAAACCGCGTCCCTGTTTTTTTAGTCGCGTGCTGCGATGCTTTTTTCGCCGGTGTGATTGACATTGAGTTGGATTCGCGATTGAGAGTTAGGCAGTGACCCGGATTCTTCTCGCGGATGATCAGCGTGACGTGCTCGAAGCGCTGCGGATCTTACTCAAAGGCGAAGGTTATCAAACGGAAGCTGTCACGTCGCTGGCCGGCGTCTTCAGCGCGCTAGAAAAGAAAGATTACGCGCTGTTGATAATGGATCTCAATTACGCGCGCGATACCACTTCGGGACAGGAAGGTTTAGCAGCCATTCCAAAAATCCAGGAGATCGACAACACGTTGCCGATTGTCGTCATGACGGCGTGGGCGACCATCGACCTGGCAGTGGAAGCAATGAAACGTGGCGCGCGGGATTTTGTGCCGAAACCATGGGACAACGAGCGACTGCTGACGATTGTGCGGACACAAATCGAGCTGGCGACGGCTCTCCGCCGCGGCCGCAAGCTCGAAGCCGAAAATCAGCTTCTCCGGGGCAGCATGCCAAACCTGATTGCGGAATCGCCCGCCATGCGGCCGGTGATTGAAATGATTTCACGCGTCGCGCCATCCGATGCGAACGTGCTGATCACGGGAGAAAACGGGACTGGCAAAGGCTTGGTCGCGCAGGCGCTTCATGCGCTCTCCGCGCGCGCATCGCGGACGATGATCACCGTCAATATGGGTGGGTTGTCCGAAACGCTTTTTGAAAGTGAATTGTTTGGACATGTAAAAGGCGCGTTCACCGACGCGAAGAGCGATCGCGCAGGCCGATTCGAGCTTGCGGACGAGAGCACGCTTTTCATGGACGAGATCGCAAACATCCCCCTTGCCCAACAGGCAAAACTGTTGCGAGTAATCGAGACCGGTGATTTTGAGCGTGTCGGATCCTCGAAAACGCTGCATGCAAATGTGCGCATTATCTCCGCGACAAATTCAAATCTGCAGGATGAAGTCGCTGCCGGGCGTTTTCGGCAGGACCTCCTCTTTCGTTTAAATACGATCCAGATCGCGTTACCGCCGTTGCGTGACCGACGAGAAGACATCATGCTGCTGGCAAACAGCTTTCTTCGACAACACGCGCAACGATATCGAAAACAGATTAGCGGTTTCGATGAGATGGCGCGCGAGCGTTTGCTACAGCACCGCTTCCCCGGAAACGTTCGTGAGCTCGATCATGTGATCGAACGGGCCGTGCTTATGGCGCAAGATCGACAAATAAGATCGGGCGATCTGGGTCTAACAACCGGCGGAGCTGATTCGCGCAATCTTGAGCAAATGAGCCTTGAAGAAGTGGAGGCATTTCTAATCAAGAAGGCGCTGGCACGAAATGATGGCAATGCGCGTAAAGCAGCGGAAGCTCTCGGGTTGAGCAGAAGCGCATTTTATCGGCGGTTGCAGCAATATGGTCTATGAACTGTAGAGGCAGTCGTATCGGCTGCGAACTTTTGGATTTCGCGGGCGGCAAACCCGCCGCCACAACGCAGAAATGAATCGAGTGCCGAAAAGTCGTTACCGGCTTTCGCATGAGGGGAAATTGACCTGGCTCACGTTTGGTGCCGCCGCTCCCGCGATCGTTGTTGCGCTCGCGCTTCTTTGGTTCGGCGATTACAGCGCCAAAGTGCAGTGGACGCTAACGATCCTGGTCGTTGCTTGCTTCCTTGGTTTCATCTCCAGCGCGCGCGAGCACATCGTGCATCCCTTGCAAACCATGTCCAATCTGCTCGCCGCATTACGCGAGGGCGATTACTCGATTCGGGCGCGGGGCGCCAGCGCAGACAATGCATTGGGAGAAGCCCTTCTGGAGATTAACTCGCTCGGCGAAACGTTGCGCCTCCAGCGCCTGGGTGCCTTTGAAGCGACGGCGTTGCTGCGCACGATCATGGGGGAAATCGACGTTGCGGTTTTCACTTTCGATCCAGAACGGCGTTTGCGTCTCGTTAATCGCGCTGGCGAAACTTTGCTCGGCCAACCAATGGACAAATTGCTGGGCAAAAGCGCACAAGAACTTGGACTCGACCCCTGTTACGATGTTGACCAGGACGAACCGCTTACGCTCAGCTTTCCCGGAGGCTCCGGTCGTTGGGGAATTCGACGGAGCACGTTTCGGGAGCAGGGCTTGCCGCATGAATTGCTCGTGCTGACGGATCTCAGTCGCACGCTGCGCGAAGAAGAACGCCGCGCCTGGCAGCGATTGGTTCGCGTGCTCGGCCACGAGATGAATAATTCGCTTGCCCCAATCAAGTCGCTTGCCGCCAGCTTGGAATCGCTCCTGCGCCGCGATCCGCCTCCGCCGGATTGGCAGGACGATGCGCGCAGTGGATTGCACTCTATTGCGTCGCGCGCCGATTCGCTTAGTCGCTTCCTGCAAGCGTATACACGCCTCACGAAACTTCCGCCGCCGCAAAAACAAGACATAGACCTTGCTGAACTCGTGCAGCGGGTAGCGGAACTGGAGCCAAGGCTGAATGTGAAAGTCGTGTCTGGCCCGAAGACAAGGATTCATGCAGACGCGGCGCAACTTGAACAATTATTAATCAATCTCGTGCACAACGCTGTTGATGCCGCGCTGGAGACACACGGAAATGTCGCGATCGGCTGGCGCGAGAAAGAGGATTCAGTTGAAATCTTTGTCCAAGATGAAGGTCCGGGAGTGATGAACACTGCGAATCTTTTCGTGCCGTTTTTTACGACCAAACCCGACGGCTCTGGAATTGGTCTTCCTCTGAGCCGTCAAATTGCCGAAGCGCACGGAGGTTCTTTAGTGCTAATGAACCGGCGCACCGGCAGGGGCGCAGAAGCGTTGCTGCGACTGCCGCGGTAAGGCAAATTCCATCACGATATACGTCCCGGAAACGGGACGGCCCCGTCCCAGAAGCGGAGTAATACGACCAGCGCTGTCTTTCGGTTGATAACTCTAAGCGGCTGAAAGACTGAGTCATGCGACTTAATTTTTGTCGTTGGCACGGACATTGCAACAGGGGTTGCCAAGCCGAGAGATTTTTGAATCCAGCAACTACCCGCAACGCATCTTAAAGAAGTATGAAACCAACGTCCATGAGTGCTCGCAGCGAGAAGCATTTGCCGCTGACTGACTGCAATTACCATTCCATGGCGCTTAGCGCTTATCGTGGCCGTTGCACGAAAGCGGCGACGCCATCTTTTCGCAGTATCAGCCGTCAGTACTTTCAAAAGGAAGCGCGGCACGATTTCGTCAGCGAAGCGATTTTATTCGCAATTCTGATCATCACTGCGGGCGTGTCGGTGGTGAGCGGAGCGTACGCTATCCTCGAACTCTGTCGCGCGTTCGGAGCGCTTTGATTCGACCGTGACTCCGCAGCGAAAACCAAACGAAGGAACGATTGTGCGACCGGCTGGATTCACGCCGAATCTTTCCTCCATGGACGTGCCGCGCGAAGGGGTCGCGGCGAAGAAACGCAGGCGCCGGATCATTATTATTGCCGCCTCCGCGCTGGGATTGATTCTGGCGACGATTGCCATCTCGCGTTTGAAACCAGCCGTGCCGAGCGTCGATCGCTCCACCGTCTGGATCGACACGGTTAAACGCGGACCGATGGTGCGCCAAGTGCGTGGATTGGGCACACTGGTGCCGGAAGAAATTCGCTGGATTCCGGCAAATACCGAGGGACGCGTCGAAAAAATTATTGTCTGGCCGGGCACACACGTAGAACCCGATTCGGTTATTTTAGAATTGACCAGCCCCGAGCTGGAGCAAACCGCGCACGACGCGGAATTACAAGCCACAGCGGCGGAGGCGGAGCTGACGAGTTTGCGCGCGACTCTGCAACGGGAGCTTCTCGATCAGGAATCAACAACGGCGCGCGTTCACTCTGAGTACGAACAGGCCAAAATGGAGCGGCAGACCAACGACCAACTGGCTAAGAATGGCTTGATCGCCGACCTCGCCTACAAGACGTCGAAAGTAAAAGAAGCGGAGCTGGCAAACCGCGATGAGATCGAACAGAAACGTTTGGCTTTTTCACGTGATTCGATTGAACCGCAGATCGCCTCAAAACAAGCAGCGGTCGATCAAGCGAAGCAGCTTGCAAAGTTAAAATCGAATCAAGTGGAAGCCCTTCACGTGCGCGCCGGAATGTCGGGTGTGTTGCAGCAATTGCCGGTTCAGATCGGACAGCGCGTGAAGGTCGGCGATAATCTCGCGCGGGTCGCCGATCCGACAAAGCTGAAAGCGCAAGTGAAGATCGCCGAAACGCAGGCGAAAGATATTCAGATTAAGCAACAAGCGGTGATCGATACACGGAACGGCACGGTGAAAGGGCACGTTACGCGGGTCGATCCCGCAGTCGAACAGGGAACGGTCACTGTCGATGTTGCGTTCGATGAGGCTTTGCCGAAAGGCGCGCGGCCCGATCTCAGCGTCGATGGAACAGTCGAGCTCGAGCGTCTGGAAAATGTAGTTTATGTCGGCCGTCCAGCCTTTGGTCAGGAAAACAACACCGTAGGAATGTTCAAACTCGTCAACGGCAGCTCGGATGCTGTCCGAACACCGGTGAAACTGGGCAAGAGCTCGGTGAACACGATCGAGATCTTAAACGGTCTTCAGCCGGGGGATCAGGTGATTCTCTCCGATACCAGCGCATGGGACGCGCACGAACGCATTCGCCTTAACTAGCACAAAACTGAAACCTATGAATTCAACATCAACTGCTACCGAATCAATCCAAACTCCTATGACAAATGGCTCGACTCCTCTGATACGACTGAACGGCGTAACGAAGGTCTTTCTCACCGATGAAGTAGAAACCCATGCGCTTTCCGGGATCCATCTCGATATTCGCACCGGCGAGTATGTTTCAATCGCTGGGCCATCGGGCTGCGGCAAGACGACTTTGTTATCAATTCTCGGCCTTCTTGATACAGCATCCGACGGCAGCTATTCCTTGAAAGGAAACGAAGTTGCGACTCTCTCCTTTCCGGAACGTGCCCGCATTCGCAATCGCGAAATCGGTTTCATTTTTCAGAGTTTCAATTTAATCGGCGATCTGACGGTCTTCGAAAACGTCGAGTTGCCGCTCACCTATCGCGGAATGGCTGCAGGCGGACGCAAGTCATTTGCGACCGAGGCGCTGGAGCGCGTTGGGATGGCCCATCGCGCCAAACATTTGCCCAGCCAGCTCTCGGGCGGACAACAACAGCGCGTCGCAGTTGCGCGGGCTCTTGCGGGCAGGCCGGCCATTTTGCTGGCCGACGAGCCGACCGGAAACCTCGATTCGCGAAATGGTGAAGCAGTGATGGACTTGCTCAAAGAATTGCACGCCAGTGGCGCAACCATCTGCATGGTTACGCACGACGAGCGTTTCGCGCAGCACGCCCAGCGCACGGTGCATTTATTTGATGGACGGGTCGTGGAAGATCGAATGGCGGCCTGAGAAAAGGGCAATGAACGACCTAAAGTTCGCTCTACGCCAACTCCGCAAATCGCCCGGATTCGACCGATGGCACAGCGATCGTGCAAGTTCAAAGCAACGACCCTAGTCACTAAACCGACATGTTTCTCGATTCGTTCCGTCAGGATGTGCACGTCGGTCTCCGTGTTTTGTTGAAGGAGAAGTCGTTTTGTTTTCTGGCCGTGCTCGTGCTTGGGCTTGGCATCGGCGGCGCGACCACGCAATTCACCGTGGTCAACGCGGTCGTGTTGCGCGGCTTCTCGTTTCCGCATTCCGAGCAGTTGATGAGCGTGGGCTTGATCGATCCCCAGGCCAGCGCGCAAAACAATAATTTCGGACTGGGCAATATTCCGACCGCTCAAGATTACGAGGATTTGCGCAATGCGCAGCAGTCGTTCGCGCAGATGGCTGGCTATTTGAGCGGAACGACAATCAACCTGAGCTACAAAAACAATCCGCAGCGTTACACCGGCGCCTACGTCACCGAGGACTTCTTCAAGATTATCGGCGTGTCGCCGATTATGGGCCGCGACTTCACCGCCGATGACAACAAGCCCGGCGCAGAAAAGGTCACGATTCTTAGTCACGAGATCTGGCAGCGCGATTTCAACGGCGATCCCAACATCGTTGGTCAAAGCGTTCGGATTAATGGCAAGGCCGCGACCGTCATCGGCGTCATGCCGCCAAATTTCAAATTTCCGGTTTCCGAAGGACTCTGGGTTCCGCTTTACAATGAGTTTCCTCCAAAACCGCGCGGCGAGCTGCTGATCGGTGCCAACAATGCCGCACCCGCGGTGATGGGCCGGCTCAAGCCGGGTGTGAGCATCGATCAGGTGAACGCCGAGTTCGTCGGCCTTGCCCGCCGTTTGGCGCAAGACAATCCGAAAACGAATGCCACATTCACTTCGGCCAGCGTGCAGCCGCTCCTGAACGCGATGACTGGTCCGCAATTGCGTCAGCAAGTTTGGGGAATGCTCGCCGCGGTCATCCTCGTTTTGCTCATCGCATGCGTAAACGTGATGAACATGCAATTTGGCCGCGCCGCTTTGCGTGCGAAGGAAGTAGCAATTCGCGGCGCGCTCGGCGCCACACGTTGGAGAATCGTGCGCCAAATGCTGACCGAAAGTTTCGTCGTCGCCGCATTCGGAGCGGTTGCAGGCGTGATGCTGGCCTATTGGGCGGTCGACATGTTCGTTCGCGCGACAAACTCGTTGTCCTTTCCGTTGCCCTACTGGATTCAATTCAAGATCGACATCTACGTTCTCGTATTCACTGTTGGCATCACTTTGCTGGCCACGCTCGTTTCTGGTTTTGTTCCAGCCTTGCTCAGCGCTCGCGGGAACACGGCCGAAATGATGAAAGAAGGCGGACGCGGCAATAGCAGCCGTCTGGTGAACATCATCACCCGCGTTCTCGTTGTCGGGCAAATCGCTTTGACGGCCGCGCTCCTGATTGCGGCTACGCTCCAAATCAAATCGATCCGAAATCAGCTCACGCTCGCCTACGGTTACGATGAGAACGCCGTTTATACCGCGCGCATGGCTTTGATGGAAGGCGCTTACCCCACGCAGGATGCCCGGCGGGAATTTTTCCTTCGCGCGGTGCGTGCATTGCGTGCCAATCCCGAATTCCACTCTGCCGCCATGACCGATCGCTTTGAAATGACCTTTGCCGGCCAAGGTCAGTATGAAGTGGACGGCCAAAATTATGTGACGGACCGCGATCGGCCGCGAGGAAACTTCGAATCTGTCTCAAATGCTTATTTTGCGACGCTCGGTTTAAAAATTTTGGAAGGACGTGATTTCACAATCGACGATGCGGACACAAAGGAACCGGTCGCCATCGTCAACGCGAGTTTCGCGCGAAAATATTGGGGTCACGAAACCCCGATCGGCCGGCGGATTCGAATTTTCAATCCCGGTCAGCCGCAGCCGTGGCGAACCATTATCGGGGTCGTCCCGGACACCCTGATGCAGGGTCCATTCGACCAGCAAACCGAGACCGCGGGCTTTTACATGCCGCTACTTGGCGCCGAGCCGGCCACTCAATTTTGCACAATCATCGTTCGTCCGCGCCCAGGACAGCGCGCTGACACCCTCGGTCCCGCGTTGAGTAAGGCCGTAGCGCAACTCGACGCGAATCTCCCAATTTATTTCGCGGGCACGCCGGCGCGGTTCCACGATGAAATTCTCGGAGCGAACCGCATTATCGCAACCCTCTTCGTCATTTTCGGCGCCGTCGCATTTATTCTGTCCGCGGTCGGCCTCTACGGTGTGATGAGTTTTTCGGTTAGCCAACGCACACAGGAATTCGGAATCCGCATGGCCCTGGGCGCGGACGCGGCGCGAATTTTCCGCATGGTGATGACACAAGGCGCATGGCAATTAATGATCGGGCTTGTTCTTGGAGCGGGCGCGGCCGCGTTGCTCCTCGGAGTTCTCGCCGCTGCCGCTTTGCAAAATATCCTCTTTAAGGTAAATGCGCTTGATCCGCTCATTTATTTTGCCGTCGCGGGGCTCCTTACGGTCGTCGCCGCGGCCTCGTGCTTCGTGCCTGCACGCCGCGCGACGCTAGTAAACCCGATCGAAGCCTTGCGGACTGAATGATATGAATGATTTTCGCTTCGCTTTGAGGCAGCTTCGAAAATCACCCGGATTTACTTTCCTCGCTATCATCACGCTGGCGCTCGGCATCGGCGTTAACTCGGCCATTTTTGCACTAATTAACGGCGTGGTGCTGCGTTCGACGATTCCGTTGCGCCCGCACGAGGTGGTGAACGTTTTCACCGTGCGCCAGAACGCGAGCCACGATTATCGTCAGTTCTCGCACGCCGAGTATCGTGAGCTGCGCGAGAACAGCGGTGATATTTTTACCGATGTTGCTGCGCAAGAGTTCGCGGTCGCGGGGATCGGTCAGGATCAAAATATGCGGCGGAGTTTCGCCTTCCTGACCTCGGAGAATTTTTTCTCGCTCATGGGCGTGCGCCCGGTGATCGGTCGGTTTTACAATGCAGAGGAATGCCGGCCAAACGCCAACGTACCCGTGGTTGTAGCGAGCTACGGTTTCTGGAAACGGATGGGTGGTCGCAGCGATTTCGTCGGTAGCAAACTTCAAATTAACGGGCAGCCGTACGCTGTAATCGGCATCACGCCGGATGGATTCAGCGGCGTAAGCGCGTTGGTCGCCCCAGATGTCTGGCTCCCACTCGGCGTGCGTTCTCAGCTTGGGTCCGCATTTGGTGATTCGGAGAGTCTGCACGATCTGGCGCAGCCGAAAAATTACGCGCTGAATGTAACGGCGCGTTTGCGGCCCGGGCTCAAAATCGACATGGCAACGTCGCGTCTGCCGGTGCTGGCGCAACGTCTTACGGCTATTCAACCATCCGACTCCGAAGGCGGGCGCGAGGTACAAATCCAAAAGCCATCACGATTCAGCATTAGCACGACGCCGCAGGACGACGGCCCCGTAACGTTGGTCGGGACGCTGCTCATGGGCATGGCCGGCGCGGTCCTGATCATCGCGAGTCTGAATTTGGCTAACATGTTGCTCGCTCGCGGCACGGCCCGCGCGAAGGAAATCGCAGTCCGGCTCGCGCTCGGTGCGTCGCGCTGGCGGATCGTACGCCAATTACTTTGCGAAGGTCTGCTGCTCGCGATTTGCGGCGGTATGGTCGGGCTGGTCGTCAGCGTCTGGTTCAACGATCTGCTGCTGCATTCGCTCGCGCGGTTGCTCGGCTCAGCGAATTTCTCGCTCGTAGTGAATCTGCGCCCGGATGCAACGGTGCTCGCGGCGACATTTCTGTTTTGCGTGCTCGCGACCTTGCTCTTCAGTCTTGGACCTGCGCTTAAAACGAGCAAGGCCGATCTCGTTCACGATCTCAAGCAACAGGTGGGCGAACCGACGCGCACGGGGCGTTTCAATCGTTTTTTCGCGCCGCGGCACATATCGGTCATGGCGCAGATCGCGCTCTCGCTCATGTTGCTATTCAGCGCCGGATTATTTTTTCGTGGCGCGTTGAAGGCGAGTGGTCTTAACCCTGGTTTCCAACCCGCGGGCGATCTTGTGACAGAGTTCGACTTCTCGCTCGTCAAAAAAGATCCGGCGGAAGCCAGACGCCTGATGTTCGCCGTCGCACAACGTGCGCATGAACTACCTGGCGTCCAAGCCGCCGCGCTCGGAACAATGTTGCCTTACGGCAACTTCACAAGCACGCGTCGCGTCATGTCGGCGCGCGAAATGATGCCAACCGACTCGAAAGCGCCTGATCCGGGCGCAGGTGCGCTTTACACCGCGACGACGCCTGGGTACTTCGACGCGATCGGGGTCCCGCTTCTGCGCGGCCGCGATTTCACTCAGGCTGAAGCGGAGAACAAAAATATGCCGCGCGTCGCAATCATTGACGACGAGATGGCGAAAAAGCTTTTCCCGAATACAGACGCGATCGGGCAGCACATTCGTTATACGCAACCGCCAAAGGACGGCTCGCCTAACGACATGGAAGTCATCGGAATCGTCAACTCCCATCGCCATGATGTGCTTGATGTGCAAACCGACACGCTAAACCGCCGATTGTTCGTGCCGCTTGCGCAAGGTTACAATGGCAACGTCTATCTGCATGTCCGATTCGCCACGAAAGATCGACGTGCACTCATCGGGGTAATTCCGACACTACGTGAAATGCTCCGGGACATTGATCCCGATCTGCCAATACTTAGTATCGCGCCGTTCAGCGATTTGCTGGAGAAGAGTGTTGGGCTTTGGGTTGTGCGACTCGGCGCGGTACTCTTCGGCGTCTTTGGCGCAATCGCGCTGCTGCTCGCCGTCGTGGGTGTCTATGGTGTGAAAGCCTACGCTGTCGCTTGCCGCACACGCGAAATCGGCATCCGCATGGCGCTGGGCGCCCATCGTCGCGATGTCTTCGCGCTGATTATGCGGCAAGGCGCAATGCAGACCGCACTGGCCCTTGCTGTCGGCGTTCTGCTCTCATTGGCCGCTGGCCGCGTCCTTGCCCAAATCCTATACGAAGTCAGTCCAAGCGATCCATTCGCCCTTCTCGTTTCGAGCGCGATGCTGGCCGCTGCCGCCCTCCTTGCCTGTTTTCTTCCGGCTCGACGCGCCACGCGCGTAGATCCAATCCAAGCTTTGCGCACTGAATGATATGAACGATGTCCGCTTCGCTCTGCGCCAACTCCGCAAATCACCCGGATTCACTACCCTCGCCGTCATCACGCTCGCGCTCGGCATCGGGATGAACACCGCCATCTTTAGTTTGATACAGGACCTTTTCCTCCGCGGCCTGCCGTTTTCCGAGCCGGAGCGTGTCGTGCGCATTTATGGCGAGTCGAAAGAGCGCGATTTGAAACAGATGCCGTCTTCAGTGCCGAAGTTTCAGCTACTCGGCGGAAACGTGACGGCCAACTATTTCGAATTGCTTGGCATCCATCCGATTCTCGGCCGCAATTTTCTGCCTGAGGAAGAGAGCAAAGGCGACGTCGTGATGGTGACGGAAAGTTTCTGGCGTAAGCGTTTCAACTCCGATCCGACGATTCTCGGCCGCAGCATTACACTGAACGGAGTTCCCACGACTATCATCGGCGTGCTGCCGAATTTGCCGATCTCGTGGTTTGGCCGCGACTCGGAGATTTTCGCTAACAAACCGTTCGAACCGCCAGGCCTCGCCAAAGACCGCCTCAGGCGCGGGGTCAGCTTTATGCGCGTGACGGCGCGGTTGAAGCCTGGCATTTCGATCTCACAGGCGCAGGCGGCGATGCCGGCGTTATTCCAAAGCTATAAAGAGCAACACCCGGAAACGGCCGATAACACCTGGTCGCCGTACCTGGTCTCAGCGGCGGAAGATGTCACCGGAGATTTGCGTCCGGCATTTCTGACACTACTTGCGGCAGTGAGCTCGGTGTTGCTCATCGCATGCAGCAATGTCGCAAACCTGTTGCTAGTGCGCTTCACGGGACGCAAGCGCGAGATCGCGTTGCGCATGGCGCTCGGCGCGGAGCGGCGCGGAATCGTGCGCTTATTCGTGTTCGAAAGCACGCTGGTCAGCGTCATCGCAGGCGTGGTCGGTTTGTGCCTGGCGCTCTGGACGGTGTCGGTCGTTCCGAAATTGGCCGGTCAAAACATTCCGCTCGAAAGCGGAGTGACATTGCAATGGCCCGTGCTCGTTTTCACACTGGGACTATCGCTCATCACCGGCCTGCTCATGGGCCTCTATCCGGCGTGGCAAAGTTCGCGCGCCGATCTGGTCGATGGGCTCAAGGAAGGCGGGCGCGGAACGAGTGGAAGTCGCGGTCAACATCGTTTTCGCCGCGGTTTGGTGACGGCGCAAGTTGGATTATCGGTGGTACTGTTGGCCTGCGCCGCGACGTTGGTCTCAAGTTTTGTTCGGCTCAGCCGGCAGGAAGCCGGTTTTCGATCCGAACGCGTCTGGACCGGCGGCATTGGGTTGCCGCCGGCGCAATATCCCGATCCCGCATCCCGTGGGCGCTTCGCGGAACGATTGCAGATTGAATTGCGGAGCGCTCCTGGCGTCGAAGCCGTTTCGATCGCCGACGCCGTCCCGCTTTCTGGAAATTATTCGACAACACCTTATGCACGTGTCGATAAAGATCCTGTGCCGCTTAATCAACGGCCGCTTGGTCTCACCCGCAGTATTTCCCCGGGTTACTTTCATACTTTGGGCATTCCATTGATGTCCGGTCGTGACTTTACCGAGCGCAACGGAGCCGATCAGCCGTTGGTTGTGATCCTGAGCAACTCGACCGCGAAGAAACTTTTCCCGAACGAGAACCCAATCGGGCACCGAATTCTTTTTGGCGCCGAGAACGGCAACGGACTTCAGGCGGAAGTGGTGGGTATAGTTGGCGACGTCCGTTCGCAAAAACTCGCCAAAGCGAACGACGTCGAATTTTATCGACCGTGGCCGCAGAGAAGCACCCCGTTTCTTAACCTCATCGTGCGCAGCGCAACCAAACCCGAGGCGACCGCGGGGATTGTTCGCGCGGCGCTGAACAGGATCGATAATGGATTGCCAATTCTGCAACCGAACACGCTCGGTGCGATCGTGACGCAATCGCTTGGCCAGGAGCGATAGACGATGACGTTGCTCGGTGTTTTTGCCGGCATCGCCTTGCTGCTCGCGGTCGTCGGGATTTATGGCGCCGTCGCTTACACGGTCGAACAGCGCACCGGCGAGATTGGTGTGCGCAAATCCTTGGTTTGATTATTGGTCTGGCCGGAACATTTGCCGTCGGCCGTTTGCTGGCGGCGCAACTTTACCAGATTTCGCCGCACAATCCATTGTTGCTCGGCGCGACCGCGATCGTGCTGGCAGTCGCGGCGCTGCTCGCTTGTTTGATTCCGGCGCGCCGCGCGACACGTGTCGATCCAATCGAAGCTTTGCGTACAGAATAACCCCCACCGGGCAATCCATATGATCCAGGATTTTAGATTCGCCTTTCGCCAGCTCTGGAAAGCGCCCGGTTTTACAATCGCCGCCGTTGCGGTGCTCGCACTAGGTATCGGAACGAACACCGCCATTTTCAGCTTGGTTAACACCATGCTGTTCAAGCCGCCGGCTTATAAACAGTCGTCCGAGATCGTGCAGCTGTTCTCGCAGGACAAGAAGAACCCGAAAAGTTTCCGCTCTTTTTCCTATCCGACCTACTGCGACGTTCGGGAACAGAACACGGTGTTCTCCGGGGTGCTGGCCCATTACGACACGATTGTTGGGTTGGGGGAAAAGGGAAATACCCGTCGCACTCTGGCGGATCTGGTGAGCTCCAACTACTTCTCAGTGCTTGGAGTCTTACCGGCATACGGTCGCGCGTTTCTACCGGAAGAAGAAAAGCCGGGCCGCGATGAGCGCGTCGCAATCGTGAGCTACAGGTTTTGGCAGAAACACTCGCGCGATCCCTCGCTGCTCGGCCAGTCGCTCTTGATTAACGGCCGCCCGTTTACCGTCGTCGGCATCATGCCGGAAGGATTCACTGGCATAACGAGCATCTTTTCGCCGGAAGTCTGGCTGCCGCTCGGAGTCCATGACGATATCGCGAACGATTTAGGAAGCACGCGGACCCATTCGCTCGCGGACCGCGGCGTTAACAATCTTATGGTCATAGGCCGGCTCAAGCCCGGAGTCACGGCGGAGGCGGCCGCCCCCGCGCTCAAAGGCCTCGCGGCAAACCTGGAGACCGCATTTCCGGTTGAACAAAAGAATCAAACCTTCATGACGGCGCCGTTGTTCCGGTTCGACACCATCACCGATCGCGCGGAAGCTGGGCCAGTTAACACCATCGGAGCGCTCCTCACTGGAATGGCGGCGGTGGTGCTGCTCGTCGCGTGTTTGAACCTGGCGAACATGCTGCTCGCCCGTGGCACCGCGCGACGCAAGGAGATCGCGATCCGTCTCGCCCTGGGCGGTAGCCGGCCTCGGATCGTCAGGCAACTTCTCACCGAAGGATTCGTGTTGGCGCTTCTTGGTGGCGCGTGCGGATTACTACTGGGGCTCTGGTCTTCTGATCTTCTCATCGCGTCACTCCGCGCTATGTTTCCGGTCGATATCGTCTGGCTGAGCGGCCCTAATCCGGTGATCCTCGGCGCGACCCTGGTGTTCTGCGTTCTGGGCACACTTTGTTTTGCGCTCGGTCCGGCGCTAAAGCTGTCGCGCACGGCCGTGATCGGAGATTTGAAACAACAAGCCGGCGAGGACGTGCACCGGTCGCGCTGGAAATTTCTGCCGCGCAATCCACTCGTCGTGGTGCAGATCGCCTTCTCACTCGCGCTGGTCACAGCGGCCGCGCTTTTCATTCGGGGTATAGGGAAAGTGGCTTCGGTTGATACCGGATTGCATGCCGACAATACCCTTCTTGTTGAAATCGATGCGAGTTTGGGCGGCTTCGATTGGAAGCATGCCCGGGATCTTTATCGCATTCTGGGTGAAAAGTTTTCGGCGCTCCCTGGCGCGCAGCACGTGAGTATCTCCGCCGCGGTTCCGTTTGGAATGAATTCAGTTAGAACAACCGTGCAGAGGGCCGGCGTCGGTCCCGCGCCGGATGCCAAGCCTGCGACCGCGGCGGAGGGACTAATCTTCAATCCTTGGTCGAACAGCATCGGCGCGGATTATTTCACAGCAGTCGGATTGCCCCTGCTTCGGGGCCGCGCCTTCACGGTCGCGGAAGTGACGCAACCTGGCGGACCGGCTGTGGCTATCATCGACGAAGTGCTCGCAAAAAAACTTTGGCCTGAAGGCGACGCGCTCGGTCAGAGGATTCAATTCCCGATGCTGGACAACGCGCCGCCGGAAAATTCCGCCGACGAGAGCGGCGAGATCAAACGCGGCGAATCGATCGAGATCGTGGGCATCGTGCCCGCCACAAAAGGACGAATGTTTGAAAAAGCACCGTCCGGCGCACTTTACTTGCCTTACGCTCGCGCGTTCCACAGCGACGCGTTCTTCTTTGTGCGCTTTGCCTCGCTCCCTGCGAGCAGTGAAGCCGCGACGGCAGACCTACTGCGCAGGACGGTGCAGAGTGTCAGTCCCGTGCTGCCCGTTCTCGAGTTGAGAACGTTCGTGAAGCACATGGACGGAAATCCACTGTTGTGGATTGTCCGAGCTGGCGCCGCCTTGTTCTCGATTTTCGGTGGAGTCGCTCTTGGGCTCGCGGTCGTTGGTGTTTACGGCGTCAAAGCCTATTCGGTGGCGCGGCGGACGCGCGAGATCGGGATCCGGATGGCGCTCGGTGCGCAAGGCAAGACCGTGCAATGGATGATTCTACGCGAAGGCTTCGCCATGGTGGCGGCCGGCCTCGCACTTGGACTTCTCCTGGCCTTCGCAACCGGAAAGATCGTGAGCAGCATTCTGTTTCAAGTGAGCTCGCTTGATCCGTTTGCGTTCACCTTCGCGCCCGCTCTTTTGGCCATCGCGGCGTTGCTCGCGATCTGGGTGCCCGCTCGCCGCGCGACTCGCATTAGTCCGATGGCGGCTCTTCGGACAGAATAGAAACTCCTGTGAAAATATGATGAACGACCTTCGCTTCGCTCTTCGCCAACTTCTCAAATCACCCGGATTTACTTTCCTCGCTGTAATCACACTCGCCCTTGGGATTGGATTAAACACTGCCATCTTCAGTTTGATCAATGATCTGTTTCTGCGCGGCCTTCCATTCAAGGAGCCGGGACGTGTCCTGCACATGTATTCCAATGCCAAGGATCGCAATTTGCTGGAAATCGCGGTGTCGGCGCCGCGGTATCAGCATTACCGCGATGGGCAGACGATGTTCGACGGTTTTGCCGGCGAAAACATCTTTGCCTTCTCTTTGACCGGGCTGGGCGATCCGGTTCAACTTTTTGGCGGTAAGGTGACATCGAACTACTTCGATGTGCTCGGAGTGCGTCCGATTCGCGGCCGCAATTTTTTGCCGCAGGAAGAAGATACCGCCGACGTCGCGATGGTGACCGAGAATTTCTGGCAAAAGCGCATGGGCGGCGACGCAAATGTGATTGGTCGCAGCATCACCCTCGACGGAGTTCCGCACACGATCGTTGGTGTGTTGCCGAACTTGCCATTCTCCTGGACCGGACCGAATGCCGAGGTTTGGACAACGAAACCGTTCGTGATTCCCGGATTCTCGTACGAACGAATGATGCGCGGCACCGGTTTTCTGCGCGTGGTCGGGCGATTGAAACCCGGTATGACGTTGGAACAGGCGCGTGCCGCGTTGCCGTCGCTCAATCAAAGTTACCGCAGTCAGTATCCGGACAAGATCGACAGCTCAGCGACTATGTCTCTGAAAACGCTGCCTGAGGATGTGACTGGAAATCTACGGCCGGCGTTCGCCACTTTGCTTGCGGCGGGGCGCGTCCCGCGCGAGCGTGTTGCGACTTTTCATTTTCGAAAGTTTGCTGGTGAGCGTTCTCGCAGGAGTAGTCGGCGCAGCGCTGGCGTGGCAGCTGGTGCCACTCGTGCCGAAAATGGCGGCCAATTTTCTTCCGTTCGATCCCGCGACTGGTGTCAGCCTTTCGCTTCCCGTGCTCGGGTTCACAATTGTACTGTCGATCTTAACGGGCGTGGCCATGGGAATTTATCCGGCACTGCAAAGTTCACGGACCGATCTGATTGACGGATTGAAAGAAGGCGGCCGCGGAATGAGCGGGAGCCTGCACCAGCATCGATTCCGCAAAATTTTGGTCGGCGCGCAGGTGGCCCTATCTGTCACGCTGCTTGCCGGCGCCGCGTTGCTCATCACCAGCTTTGTCCAGTTGAGCCGGCAGAACATTGGGTTCCGCGCCAAAAATCTCTGGATTGGCCTCGTTACATTGCCGCAAGCGCAATATCCCGTTCCACCCACGCGCCAACGTTTCGTGGAACAAACTCTCGCCGCGTTGCACACGATTCCGACTCTCCAAAACGCAACGATCAGCGGCGACATTCCGCTGCTCGCCGGCGCTGGCGGTGCAACCCTTTACTCGCGCTCGGACGGTGAGATTTTGCCTGTGGATAAGCGTGCCTCGGCCCCGAGCCACGATGTTGCTCCGGATTATTTCAAGACGTGGGGCATTCCAATTTTGGCTGGGCGCGATTTCGATCAGCACGATGTGGACGATCATCAGAACGTGGTTCTGATCAGCCAGGCCGGCGCCCGCAAAGTCTTCGGAAACGAAAATCCGATCGGCAAGACGCTGTTGGTTACGGCTCTAAGTGTGCCGGCTGAGATTGTCGGCGTGGTCGGCGACGTGCGAACGCGGAAAGTAGCCGAACCGGACGATATGGAATTCTACCGGACTAAATTGGTGCAATCGGCGCTAAGCACTGTCGATCCTGGATTGGCGATCGCAATTCCCCAATCGATGGACAAAATCGTCGCGCAAGCGCTTGGTCAGGCACGGCTGATGATGTGGTTGCTCGGCATTTTCGCCGGAGCGGCATTGTTGCTGGCAACGGTCGGCATCTACGGCGCGGTCGCTTATACCGTGGAACAACGCACGGGTGAGATTGGTGTACGCATGGCACTGGGTGCGCAAATGACGGACGTGCTGCGGCTGGTCGTGACGCAGGGAATGAAACCCGTTATTATCGGATTGGCCGCGGGATTGCTAGCGGCGCTTGCGCTCGGACGATTGCTGACATCGCAGCTTTACCAAATCTCAGCGCACAATCCGCTGGTGCTCACTGCGACGGTTGCGATTCTCGGTGCGGCAGCGCTGCTCGCGTGTTTGCTTCCCGCGCGCCGCGCGGCGCTTGTGGATCCCATTCAAGCTTTGCGTACTGAGTGATGAATGATCTTCGGTTCGCTCTGCGACAACTCCGCAAATCGCCCGGATTCACTTTGACTGCGGTGATCGCGCTGGCTCTGAGCATCGGCGCGAACACGGCTATCTTTAGCGCGATCAACACACTCCTGCTGCGTCCGCTGCCGGTAGAGGATTTAGATCGGTTGGTTTTCAGCGTTGCGATGCGTGAAGGATTCGACCCGTTTGGCTCGTCGCTTCTGGAGTTTGCGGCCGACAAGCAGCGAAATCATTCCTTCTCGAGCATGGGCGCGGCGATGCAACGCTCCTTTAACTTGACCGGACGCGGCGAACCGGAGCGGGCACGGGGCGCGTCCATCATGGCTGATTATCTGACCACGCTTGGAGTTAAACCAATTCTCGGTCGCGGTTTTACCAACGCAGAAGACCGACCCGGCGGTCCCGCGGTCGCGTTGATCAGTTACGGACGTTGGCAAAAACATTTTGGAGGAGACCCAAGCATCATCGGCGAAACGCTTAACCTCGAAGGTCGCAGCCACACGATCATTGGCGTGATGCCGCCGGGATTTGATCTACCCGCGGCTGCCGAAATTTGGGTGCCGCTGCAAATTAACATCGACAGTTTGCCATTGGCCGATCGCGCAGCGCCTATGTATGAAGTGGTGGCGAAGCTCCGGCCTGGCATCAGCATTGAAAAGGCGGATGCGGAATCGAAATCGATCGCGCGCCAATTGGAACATGAGTATCCGCAATTGCGGCGCGGATGGACCGTCAAGTTGATTTGGCTACGGCAACAATTGCTCGGCGACCTGGCCGGCAAGGTTAGCAAAGCGCTTTTCGCGCTTATGGCTGGTGTGGTATTTCTCCTGCTCATTTGTTGCGCAAACGTGGCGAATCTTCAGCTTGCCCGCGGCATTACGCGCGCACGCGAATTCGCATTGCGGCGGGCGCTGGGCGCGAGCCGATGGCGATTAGTGCGGCAACTTCTCACCGAAAGCATGTTGCTGGCGGTGCTCGGCGGCGTGGGCGGTTTGCTGCTCGCGCATTGGGTCGTGCCGGTCCTCGCCGCGATGAATCCGATTCAGGGTATTTCGCTCGCCACCTTCTTTCACAATTTCAAGATTGACGGACGCGTATTGAGTTTTGCTCTCCTCGTAACGCTCGCAACCGGCGTGATCTTCGGATTGCTTCCGGCGTTGAAAAGCGCCGGCGAACGCGACGTGATGCCGTGTCTTAAGCAGGGCGATCAAAGAATCGGCGTTAGCGTGCCTGGCCGCCGATGGCTTGATGTTCTCATCGTCGCGGAGATTGCGGTCGCGATGACTCTCCTGGTTGCGGGCGGATTGATGTTGCAGAGCTTCAACCGGCTTCAACATGTCGACCTTGGATTTAGGCCGGACCATCTCCTAACGATGAAGATGGTACTGCCGGCGTCGAAATATTCAGAGCACCGGCAGCGCGTGGCGTTCACCGACCAAGTCCTTGAGCGCATCAAGAATTTGCCCGGCGTTATCTCCGCGGGCACAACGACGAACATTCCACTTGAGCGCGAAATTGCCTACGACTCGGTCTTCGACGTGGAAGGCCGGCCGCGCCTGAATCCAAACGACGTTCCCATTACGTCTCATCGTCTCGTGAGTCCGGATTATTTGAAAACAGTTGGTGTGACCCTGATTAAGGGCAGGCTGATCGATGATGGCGATCGCGCCGACCGTTTGCCCGTGGTTGTAATCAGCGAAGAGCTGGCGCGTCAAGCGTGGCCCGAAGAAGATCCGCTCGGCAAACGAATCAAGCGCGTTCGGGGCGATCAGAATTTTCCGTGGATGACGGTGATCGGCGTCATCAAAGATGTAAAAGAAGATCTCTTCAATTACCGGATTAACCGTCCGGTTTGGTACGTGCCGTACGCGCAATTGGAAAATAATTTTCCATTGAATCTGGTGGTGCGGACGAGCGGCGATCCAGCGAGCGCGACTGCAGCGGTACGCGAAGCGGTCCACGCGATCGATCCCGATCAGCCGATTTCGAACGTCATGACCATGAACGAGAATCTTAGCGGCGTTCTCGTGACCGAACGTTTCGGCGCGATCTTGATGAGCTTGCTGGCCGCGTCAGGTCTTTTGATCGCCGCGCTCGGGCTTTACGGGGTGATGGCGTATTCGGTCTCGCAACGAACGGCCGAGATCGGTCTGCGCGTCGCGATTGGAGCGCGGCCCAGGCACGTGCTCAAACTCATCCTCGGCCAGGGGCTGAAGCTCACATTGTTAGGCGTTGCGATCGGTCTAACCGCCGTTTGGTGTCTTACGCGGTTGCTCGCGAATTTGCTATTCGGCGTCAGCGCGACCGACCCGGCAACTATTGTCTTGATTTCATTGCTCTTTACGGGCGTTGCGCTGCTTGCTTGCCTCCTTCCGGCGCGGCGCGCTCTGGCTGTCGATCCCATTCAAGCATTGCGGACAGAGTAAAACATGAACGATCTCCACTTCGCCGTCCGACAGCTCTTGAAGAAGCCTGCGTTTACCGTCATCGCGACAATTACTCTCGGGCTAGGGATCGGCGCGAACACTGCCATCTTCAGCGTGGTCAATGCCGTTCTGCTTCGACCGCTGCCGTATCCGCACTCGGAAGAACTGGTGTTGCTGCGAGAAAGATTGGTCGGACCATCGGGTTTTGAATCGGGCTCGGTCAGCTACATGAATTATCTCGACTGGCGCGCGGCGCACCGCAGTTTCACAGATCTTGCACTCGTTAGGACCGAGGGCGTAAATGTTTCAGCCTCCGATTCCGCTTCACCGCCCGAACGAATCCGAGCGGCGCGGATCACGGCAAATTATTTGTCGGTCTTGCAAGTCGCGCCGCGCATTGGGCGCGATTTTGTCGAGAAGGACGATGTTCCCGGCGCGGGGAAAGTGGTGCTAATCAGCGAACGACTCTGGCGCAATCGATTTGGCGCGTTGCCGCTTGCGCTCGGCCAACGACTGAGTGTTGATGGCGTCCCGCGCGAAATCGTCGGCGTTGTTTCGGAGAAAGTTCGCTTTCCGCGCAACCCCGACATTTTTCTTCCACTGGCCGATCTGCGCAGCGATCACGATTTTCTTTCGCGCGGCAATCACGAAGCTTTTTCGTGTCTCGGTCGATTGAAACCAGATGTGACCTTGAAACAGGCGATCGCGGAGCTGGATACGATTGCAGCAGATCTTGCGCGGCGTTTCCCTGATTCAAATACCGGACGCCAGGTTTCTGCAAAACCGTTGCTCGAATTTTCCGTCGGCGAGTATAGGCATCTTCTTTATTTGTTGCTGGCCGCGGTTGGTTGCGTGCTTTTGATCGCGTGTGCAAATGTGGCGAATCTGCAATTGGCGCGTGGAATCGCGCGCCGTCAGGAATTCGCGGTGCGCGCCGCACTCGGGGCGGGCCGATGGCGATTGGCACGGCAAGTCTTGGTCGAAACGGGAGTGATCGCGCTATTCGGCGGATGTTGCGCAGCGCTCATCGCACTCTGGAGTCTCGATACCATTCGCGTGATCTCGCCCGCAAATGTGTCTCGCTTTCAGGAAACTACCATCGATCCAGTGGTTCTTCTTTTCACCACCGGCATCATTATCGTCTCAGCATTCCTCGTCGGCATCTGGCCGGCGTTGCGCATTTCAAATAGCATCTCGATGGCGAACGACCTTCACGACAGCGGCGCGCGCGGCAGCGATAGCGCGCAACGGCAGCGGGCGCGCTCAATTCTCGTTGTCGCGCAGGTGGCACTCGCCATCGTTCTGCTCGCGGCCGCCGGATTAACCTTGAAAAGTTTCTGGCGTTCGCAGCAAGTGCCACTTGGATTCGATCCGCGCGGAGTTTTGACAATGACCATCGCGGTGCCGTCGTCGCGCTACGATTCGCCGGAAAAGATTTCTCGCTTTTACGATCAACTGCTCGAGAAGGTGAAACAGCTGCCGGGTACGAGTGCGGCGGCGATTTGCAATAACGCGCCGTTCGATCACGACGAATGGGACAGCTCGTTTCACATGACGGGCACGCCGCCCGATCCCCCCAGCCAGGAACCGATCAGTGAACTGGCCATCATTTCGCCGGACTACTTTCGCGTGCTCGGTATGCCGATCTTGCGCGGACGAAGTCTTAATGCGCAAGACACCGCAGGATCCCCTGGCGTCGTCGTTATTGATGAACTCGCGGCGCAGAAGTTTTTTCGCGGCGTCGATCCGATCGGAAAACAGATCGACGATCCGGTGACAATCGGCGACAGCAATCAGAACGGCGTTCCGATCACGATCGTTGGGATTGTGCCGCACACGCGCAACAATGCGCCTGGCGACAAAGGTGACGCGCGCAATTTGCCGATGATGTACTTCAGCGCGTCGCAGTTTGCCAAAGGCGGGCAGAATCTGATGGTGCGCGCGCAGGCTCGGTACAATCCACATTCACTCGTTAGTCCGATCAAGGAGCAAATCGCATCACTCGATCCCGATCAGGCCGTTTCCGAGGTCGCGACGATGCAGGAAAACATCGGCGAGAGTCTTGCCTCACGTCGCCTAACGATGCTGCTGCTCGGGGTTTTTGCCGGACTGGCGCTCTGCCTTGCCAGCGTTGGTTTGTACGGCGTGATGGCATTAAGCGTCACGCAGCGCACGCGCGAACTCGGAATCCGCATGGCGCTCGGCGCGGCGCGCTGGGAGATTTTCCGTTTGGTGCTGGGTCAAGGCATGATCCTGGTTTCGCTCGGGATTGGTCTGGGATTGATTGGTGCGATCGCGGCAAGCCGCGCCTTAAGCAGTTTGCTCTACAGCGTCGGTGCGCTCGATGTTCCGGCTCTTGCCATCGCAATTGCGTCGCTCGCATTTGTCTCTCTGCTCGCGTGTTGGTTGCCGGCTCGCCGCGCCACACTGGTCGATCCTATTCAGGCATTGCGGACGGAATGAAAAAATGACAAAGCTCGAATGACGAATGACGAAATAATGACGAAGCCCGAAGCACAAAAAATGGCGCGCTGTATTCGACGTTCGACCTTCCTCATTCCGAAATCAGCAATCAGAAATCAACAATCAGAAATCCCATGAACGCCTGCCTTGAATTCGCAGCGGTGGAGGCGAATCCGGAAGACTACCACGCCGAGAAGGCCGCCCATTCATGAAGGACCTGCTGCTGGACATTCGTTATGCGCTGCGCGGGCTGCGGAAGTCTCCCGCGTTCACGCTCGTAGCCACCCTCACTCTCATGGTGGGGATCGGGGCGAACGTCGTTGTCTTCGGAGTAGTCAATGCGGTGCTGCTGCGCCCGCTGGATGTGAGCGAGCCCCAGAATCTCTACGAGCTTCGTCTTAAGCCGTGGACGAACTGGAAACTACTGACGACGTCGTATCCTGCGTTTGAAGACTACCAGCAGCGAAACACCACCTTCAGCGGCCTGGCCGGCTATGATGGATATTCCGGGTGGAGATTGCGCTGGGGCGACACGATGAAAACTGTCTCCGGCTATTCGGCTACCGGCAACTATTTCGATCTGCTGGGAGTGCAGCCCGCGGTGGGACGGTTCTTCCACGAGGCGGACGTGCACGGTCCGAATTCGGCCCCCTATATGGTGCTGAGCGATAGTCTCTGGCGAAGCGCATTTAACACCGATCCCGGCGTAATCGGGACCACTGTGCGGCTCGGCAAAGATGCGTTCACGGTGATAGGCGTGGCCCCGTCGCGGTTTCACGGCACGGAGCGATTTGTCTGGCCGGACTACTGGATACCGGTTGTGAACCATTTCGGCGCGGATCACCTGCGGGATCGGACGGGACATCCTTTGACGGTGCTTGGCCGGCTCAAGCCGGGCGTGACGCCGCAGCAGGCTGCGGATAATCTGAGTGCGATCGCGACGCAGCTGGCGAAGGAGTATCCGAACACCGACACGGGAGTGGGGCTGCGGCTGATCCGTCCGGGACTCTACGCCGACGAAGGTGACCTCGTCCGCGGATTTCTTTACAGCGTGACCGCGCTCGCCCTGCTAGTGCTACTCGCGGCGTGCGCGAATCTGGCCAGCCTGTTTGCGGCGCGCGCGGCCGATCGGAGCCGGGAACTGGCGCTCCGTGTCGCTCTCGGAGCGAGCCGGTGGCGGTTGGTCCGGCAACTACTTACTGAGGCGATGGTGTTGTCGATGCTGGGCGGTGCAACGGGAATGGCAATCGCAGGTCTGCTGCTGGGTGCGCTGAATCGATGGGGATTGCCAGGTTACGGGATGCATTCCGCCTACAGCGATCTGACAGTGGATGTCGATGTCCGTGTCTACCTGGCGGCGCTGATCCTGGCAGTCGTAAGCGGGCTGCTGTTCGGGATGATTCCGGCGAAAAACGTCTGGCAGAGCAGTCCGTTGCAAGCGATGAAGATCGGACCGGTGGATTCAACGCCCCGGCGCCGGTTGGCCCTGCGGGACCTGTTGTTAGGCGCACAAATTGTAATCTGCATGCTACTGGTCACGGCCTCACTCGTCGCTGTGCGGGGCATGGTCCGTCTGCTGCACGCCCCGCTGGGCTTCCAGCCGCAGGGCGCAATGGTGGCCGAGATGGACCCGAGCGAGATGCAAGGCGACGTGCCGGTTGAGAAAACGAAAGCGATGATCGACGCCCTGCGAAGCCTTCCCGGGGTAACGGCGGCGGGAACGCTGAGCAAAGTGCCCTTTACCGGCGGGATCCGGGGTATTCCGGTTTTCCCGCCAGGGACGACAGAGTTCACGCTGAACAATTCTGTAATGGCGCCGTACCGGTTTACGATATCACCGGGCTATCTCGAGACTGCCCGCACCCGGCTCCTGCGTGGCCGGGATGTCTCATGGCGTGACACCAAAAAGACGCCGTATGTCGCGATCGTGAACGAGACCTTCGCACGGAAGATGTGGGGCGACACGCCCGCAATTGGGCAACGCTTTATTTTTTTGGACCACTTGAGGGAAGTGGTGGGCGTGGCGGAGGACGGCAAGTACCACGCGATTGAAGATTCGCCGCAGCCTGTGGTCTATCTGCCGTTGTCGCAAAGCGAGCAGTGGTTCGGGACTTTCGTCGTGCGGTCGGACCGGGCCCAGAACGAGATGGCGGCGGCGATCGAACGCACCCTGAGCGGCCTTGAGCCAAATGCGATCATCACGGTGCAGAGCTGGCCCGATGCGATGGAGGGTGCGCTTTTCCCGGCCCGGGCAGCGGCAGCGGCCCTGGGCGTCATGGGCATGCTTGCGGCGATGGTGGCGGTGACCGGCATCTTCGGCATGGCCAGCTACAACGTGAGTCGGCGAATGAAGGAGCTGGGCATCCGCGTGGCCTTGGGCGCGCGCACGAAGCACGTGATGAGCGCAGCGGTGGGGCGGCCCATCGTGCTGCTTGGAATTGGATCAGTGGCGGGGCTGCTGTTAGGCATCTCCGCCAGCCGATTATTGGCGCATGTTGTATATCAGGCGAATCCGCAGGACCCCGTCGTCGTGGTCGGCGCGCTGCTAATGATGGCGCTGCTTGGCATTGCAGCGTCCGCCATTCCGGCCCTGCGAGCGCTTGCCGTCGATCCATCCAAACTCCTGCGGGAAGAGTGACGCAGGTGAATACGCATAACCTCAGCGCCTTTCCGCACCCTCACTCGGCGGCCATTGGAACCTATGGCGTCTTGAGTTATGCCGTGGCGCAACGCCGGCGCGAGATCGATATTCGCATGGCGCTCGGCGCGCAGACCCGCCAGATCGGGACGCAATTCCTCTCGTTAGGCCTGCGACTTCTCGCCGCCGGAACCATCCTCGGTTTGATCGGCGCGTGGCTGGCAGGAAGAGCGATGCGGAGCGTTCTCTTCGACGTGCCAACGCTGCACATCGCCACTCTTCTCGGCACTGCGCTCGTCATGACCGCGGTGTCACTCGTTGCCTGCCTCATCCCAACGCGACGCGCCACGCGGGTCGATCTGATAATCGCGCTCCGTTACGAATAATTATGAACTATCTTCGTTTTGCTTTTCGGCAGTTGATAAAAAATCCGGCATTCTCTTTGGTTGCGGTCTTCACGCTCGCGCTCGGGATCGGCGCCAACACTGCCATCTTCAGCATTGTGAATGCGGTTCTGCTCCGGCCGCTGCCTTATCCGGATGCCGACCGGATCATGGTGTTGAACGAATCGTCTGGTCCGAAGCAGGATTTCTCGGTCGCGCTGCCTGATTACTTCGATTGGCGAAACGACAGTACAACGTTCGAACATCTCGCCGCCACTCACAAGGAATCGCGAAATCTTAGCGGTATTGCTGCTCGCGAGCCTGAACGCGTGTCGTGCGCTTCGGTGACGCGCAATTTTTTCAACGTGATCGGTTTGCCGCCCGAAATCGGACGCACCTTTAGCGAAGACGAAGACAAAGTCGGCGCCCCACCGGTGGTCGTGATCAGCGACCGTCTCTGGCAGCGCGCGTTCAATCGCGACCCCGCTGTGATTGGTCGCTCGATAAACTTACACGATCAAAATTTCACCATCATCGGCGTGATGCCGCCGCAGATGACATCGCCTCAGGACAGCGACGCGTGGTTTTCGATCATGCGGCGCAGCAACAACCCGGCCTGGATGGATCGCTCGCATCACCCGATGATTTTCGTCTGGGGCAAGCTCAAAGCGGGCATAACTGTCGATCAAGCGCGCACTGAGATGAAAGGCATCGCCGCGCGTTTGGAGAAAACGTACCCGGACACAAACGGGAAAGTCTACGCGGTCGTTACACCACTGCTCGAAAATCTCGTTGGCAAATACCGAACCAATCTCGCTCTGCTCCTTGGCGCAGTTGGATTGGTGTTGCTCATCGCGTGCGCGAACCTCGCCAATTTGTTTGCCGCGCGAGGCGCCGCGCGGGCGAGAGAGTTCGCCATTCACGCTGCGGTGGGCGCTACCCGCGGGCAAATTATTCGCAAGCTTCTACTCGAGAGTTTTCTGGTTGCCCTCCTAGGCGGAGCGCTCGGATTTTTCATCGCCGTTTGGTTGCGCGATGTCTTGATTGCCTTGGGTCCCGAAGGCGTTTCTCGATTCCAGCAAATTTCCTTCGATCTGCCGGTCCTCGGTTTCACATTTCTGATTGCATCGCTGACCACGATGATTTTCGGGTTGTGGCCGGCCTGGCAAACTTCACGCACTGACGTTCAGCTCGCGTTAAAGACAGGCTCGGCCGGAGGCGGTGACCCACCTTCGGCCAAACGCGCGCGTGATTGGTTCGTCATCAGCGAGATCGCCCTCACTTTGACTTTGCTCGTCGCGGCCGGCCTTGTTCTGAAAAGCTTTTCGAAAATGCAGGCGCTCCAGCTTGGCTACGAACCGCGCGGTCTTTTCACAGCTCGGCTCGAGTTACCATGGAAAACTTATTCCGGGCGCGAGAAGATCGGCACCTTTACTAAAGCTCTGCTCGATCGAGTGCGTGCGCTTCCCGGGATTCAAAGTGCCGGCATCGGCTCCAATTCACCTTTGATGGGCGGCTGGCAAACAGGGTTTGTCCGCGAAGGTGTGCCGTCGCCGTCGCCCAGTAATTTACCCTCGGCCGACCTCGAAGTGATCACCGGCGATTATTTTGCGACGTTTAAGGCGCCACTTCTTCGCGGCCGCACTTTTAACGAACGCGACACAAAAGATTCACCGCGCGTGATCATCATCGATCAGGCAATGGCGGAACAATTTTTCCCGGGTGAGGACCCGATCGGTAAACGTCTCTCGGTCGACGCTGGAAACGACGAAGAAGGCTACGTCATGTCGGAGATTGTCGGCGTCGTGGTGCGCATGCGATTTCACGCCATCGACGAAATGGCGCCGCTGCCGGTCATTTATTGTTCGATGGCCCAGGCGCAACGGACCAGTCTTGGTCTTTTTGTTCGTTCGAACCTCAGCTCGGCGTCGCTCAACAAATCGATCCGCGACATCGTCAGCTCGATCGATCCATCGCAGCCCGTGTTCGACGCGCGGCCAATGATCGATCGTGTTCACGAAACCTGGGGCAGCCAGCGTCTCCTCAGTTTTCTTTTCTCGATCTTCGCCGGTCTCGCGCTTCTGCTCGCCACTGTCGGATTGTACGGCCTCCTCGCTTACACCACGCTCAAGCGTGTCCGCGAAATCGGTATCCGGCTCGCGCTCGGCGCGCGCCCGGCCCAGATCCGCGTGCTCGTCCTTTCGCATGGCATGCACTTGCTTTTGGTCGGGTCGGTGATTGGTCTGCTCAGCGCTTTTGCGCTGTCGCACGCATTGCAAAGCGTGCTCTTCGAAGTCAAAGGGGTCGATCCGAAAATTTATCTCGGAGTCGGCTTTCTTCTTTTCGGCGCAACGCTTTTCGCCTCCTGGATTCCGGCGCGCCGCGCCTCGCGGGTCGATCCAATAATCGCTCTTCGATCTGAGTAGCTTATGCAAAACCTTCGTTATGCATTTCGTGTTCTCGGCAAGCAGCCGCTCTTCACGGCAATTGTCATTCTGACTTTTGCCCTTGGCATCGGCGCGAACACCGCCGTCTTCAGCGTGCTCAACGCGGTGCTGCTACGCCCGCTTCCGTTTCGCGAACCGCAAAATCTGGTCGCCTTGGGCGAATACGACGTCCGCGAGAGGACCGCTCCCGGAACAGAAATCAATAGCATCTCCTATCTCGATTACGTCGATTGGCGCGCGCAAAATCAGGTTTTCGAGCGGGTTGCTGTTTACACGAATCAAAGCGTCAGCACGCTCACCGACGGAAGTGAGGCCACGCACATCCAGGGTGAAGCTGTTTCGGCCGACTTATTTGCGCTCCTTGGTATTCAACCGATTCTGGGCCGCGCATTTTTGCCTCGCGAAGATGAACCTGGAAATCACATTGTGATTTTGAGCCACGGGTTATGGCAACGGCGATTCGGAGCTGATCGGAGCGTCATCGGAAAATCAGTGACACTCGATGGCCAACCGTTCCAGGTGATCGGCGTCATGCCGCCGCGATTCACCTTCCCGATCAGCTCGGTCTCGCCCGAACTTTGGACGTCGATGTCGATCTTGCGCGAATCGAAAAACGGCGCGCAGCCAATGATCGAGCAACGCGACAACGATTTTTTCCAATGCATCGCGCGATTGAAACCGAGCGTCTCGATCCAACAGGCGCAGGCACACATCGACACCATTACTGCGAACTGGCGCCAGCAATATCCAGATTCGAAGGCAAATGTCGGAGCGAAAGTTTTACCGGAACTGAATGCAATGATCGGTAGCGCCCATTCTGCGTTGCTGATGTTGTGTGCGATGGCGAGCTGCGTTCTGCTCGTCGCCTGTGTCAACGTAGCGAATCTGCTCCTGGCGCGTTCGGTCTCGCGCAACAAAGAAATCAGCATCCGCGCCGCGCTCGGTGCCAGCCGCTGGCGCATCGTGAAACAACTCCTCGCCGAAAGCGCGTTGTTAGGCGTATTCGGCGGCCTCGCCGGATTGCTGATAGCGATCTGGGGTATCGATTCGTTGAAATCGTTTCTGCCGTCGAGCATTCCGCGCATCGATGAAATTTCTCCGGATATTCGTGTTCTCGCGTTCACTGCGTGCGTTAGTCTCGGTGTCGGAATTCTCGCCGGTCTGCTGCCGGCGTGGCGCGCATCCCATCCGAATCTTGCCGGCTCGTTAAGCGAAAGCTCGCGCGGCTCGAGTGAAGGGGTGAGAGGCCGCCGCACTCGCGCGGCGCTCGTGGTCGTCGAGATCGTGCTCGCTCTCGTTTTGCTCGCAAGCGCGGGATTGCTAGTCGAGAGTTTTCTTCGCCTGCAAAAAGTTCGGCCCGGCTTCGATCCGACAAACGTAATAACGGCGCGTGTTGCGCTTCCGGACGCGAATTATGGCAAGCCGCAGCAAGCAGGTGAGTTTTACAAAAAGCTGCTCGCCCGCGTTTCGATTCTGCCTGGTGTCAATTCCGCCGCGGCGGCGTGGTGGATTCCGTTGAGCGGCAGCGAGATTACTTTCAATTTCGACGTCGAAGAACGTCCGATCCCAAAGGGCCAGCAGCCGCTTGCGCAGCTCAACGTTGTCACGGCTGACTATTTCAAGGCGATGCGCGTTCCACTGCTGCGCGGTCGCGCTTTCACCGATCGCGACGACAGAAGCGCGCCGTCCGTCGCCATCGTGTCCGAGAGTTTCGCCAAACAATTCTTTCCAGGTGAGAATCCGATTGGCAAACGCATCACGCCCAATGGGTCGGTTGATCCCGGGGATCCGCCCGTGCGCGAGATTGTCGGCGTGGTTGCCGATACGCACTTGATCAGCCTGCGCCTGCTGCCGAAGCCGCAGATTTACCTTCCACATCAACAGTTCGCGATTCAATCGATGTCGATCTTCGTGCGCACTGACAACAATCCGCAATTGCTCACCGCCGCACTGCGTAGCGCGGTTAGCGAGATTGACAAAGACGTTCCAGTTTATCGAACGCGCACACTCGCCGATTACGCTGCGCGATCGATCGCGCAACCGCGGTTGAACGCGATACTCGTCGCATTATTCGCGCTCATCGCTCTGCTGCTCGCCGCCGCCGGAATTTTTGGAGTGATGACTTATTCTGTCGCGCAACGGACGCAGGAGATCGGGATTCGTCTTGCTCTCGGTGCGCAACGCGGCGACGTGCTGCGGCTGGTCGTTAGGCAGGGAATGCAGTTGGTCGCCATGGGCGTTGGTTTGGGCTTTGTCGGCGTTTTCGCTTTCACGCGTTTGCTGCAAAGTCTGCTCTTCGGCATCGGCGCGACCGATGTGCCGACGATGCTCGGCGTCGCGCTTTTGCTCGGCGGAATCGCGTTCCTCGCCTGTTTGCTGCCGGCGCGCGGCGCCGCGCGTCTCGATCCCATTCAAGCATTGCGTACCGAATAACGTGAACGATTTCCGTTTCGCCATCCGACAGCTTATCAAGAAGCCGGCATTTACCGCCATTGCGGTTATCACCCTCGCGCTCGGCATTGGCGCGAACAGCGCCGTGTTCGGTTTGATTAACGCGCTCCTCGTTAAGTCACTGCCGTATCACGATCCTTCGAAGCTGGTCTTACTGTGGGAGCAATTCCCAGCGCAAGGACTGGAGCGGATTCCGGTTTCAGTACCCGAATACATCGATTTTGAAAAAGAATTACGCAGCTTTACGCAGATCGCGACGTTCAATTACTCCACGTTCAATCTGGCCGGCGGCAATGTTCCAGAGCGAATCTCGGGCGCGGTCGTTTCGCCAGCTTTGTTTCCAATGCTGGGCATCGAGCCGATCGCCGGCCGCACCTTCGCGCAAGAAGAACAAGGGGAAGGCCACGATGACCTTATTGTCATCAGTGAGCGGCTTTGGAAAAGGCGTTTCAATTCCGATCCGTCGCTCGTCGGCAAAACTCTGTTCTTAAACGGCCGGAGTTACGTCGTCATCAGCATCATGCCGGCGAAGTTTGAATTCCCAATTCCGCT
>VBQB01000243.1 GCA_005887855.1 Verrucomicrobiota bacterium
TCGCCCGCAGGGCGAGGGCTACAAGGTTGTCGATCTTCCAAGGCATCTCTCACTTGCTGACTCAATTCGTCGATTGCCCGCGCACCGCTGCCAGAGACCGCCTGATAACTCGCGGCAAAAACACGGCGTAACCCAAACACGCGGTGCAACGGATAAAGCGCCATGAGCGCGACCGCTGTCGTGCAATTTGGATTGGCGATGAGGCCGCGATGGCTACGCACATCCTCGGGGTTGATTTCCGGGATCACCAACGGCACATGAGGTTCCATCCGGAAAACCGACGAGTTGTCGATTGCAATTGCATCCGCTTGACAGGCAATCGGAACATATTTTCGCGAGACGTCGCCACCAGCGCTGAAAAAGACGATGTCGATCTTATCGAATGAGCGGTCTGTGAGTTCTTCCACCGGGATTGAGTCATCACGAAATCGAACTGATTTTCCGGCGGATCGCGCCGAACCGATCGCGCGCAGTCTGGCCACCGGAAAGCTTCGCCGTTCAAGAACGCGCAGGAGTTCGATGCCGACCGCGCCACTCGCGCCGACAATCGCAATGTGATAACCTTTCATCAACAGCCGGATTCTATCGCCGGCCTGATTTGATGCAAACTTCGCGGACAAAGATCCACATCTCGATTCGCGATCAGCGGCTTACGTTGAAGGACGGTGAAACGCCGATTCGCACGTATCCCATTTCGACTTCTCGATTCGGAATCGGAACTGAGGAAGGGAGCATGAAAACTCCGACCGGACAGTTTCGCGTGGCAGAAAAAATCGGCGGCGAAATGCCAGGCGAAACCGTCTTTCGAAACCGTGTGGCGCTCGGGCCCGGTGATCCGCTTCCTCCGACGGAGGATTTGGTCATGTCGCGCATTTTATGGCTCGATGGCCTGGACGAGCATAACGCCAATACACGGGATCGGTTTATCTACATTCACGGCACAAAACATGAGGACAAAATCGGCAATCCAGCCAGCCACGGGTGCGTTCGAATGCGAAATAGTGATGTCGTAGAGCTGTTTGAGCTTGTTGATGAGGGGGCTCGCGTAACGATCGAGGAATAAACGCCACGATTTAGAGATTCCAAAATATGGAAAAAAAACCCGTTGCGTCCGCGAAGTCCCTTACCTAAAAGGTGGAAGCAGCAACCTGCTAAGAAAGGAGGCGAAGAGAGTGAGATTTTTGAAAGCGATCATGATTGTGGCCGTACTGGTCACTACTTTGGGACTAGGGGCCTGTGCTAAAAAACAGGAGACGATGACCACAACCGCCGGTACGACCGGTTACGCGAAATAGATCCCGCGGCTGAGTTTATTGTCTGCGGATCCGCTTCCTCCGGCGGAGGATTTGGTCACGTCGCGGATCTTATGGATCCATGGTCTGGATGAGCACAACACCAATGCGCGTGACCGCTCATTTAAATCCGTGACATAAAACACGAAGACAAAACCCGTACCGCAGACAGCCACGGCTGTGGGCGGATGCGAAACGCTGATGTCGCAGAGTTATTTATGCTTGTCGACGAGGATACACACGTAATAATAGAGGGATAACGTTCGCAGCTCAGACACGCGAAAAAATGGAAAAAAGCGTTGCGCCTGCGAACTTCCCCACCTAGAACAGGGCAGCAACCCGCTCGGAAAGGAGGCGAAGAAGAATGAAATTTTTAAAAGCGATCATGATTGTAGCCGTACTGGTCACTGCTTTGGGGCTAGGGGCTTGTGCGCAACATAAGGAGGTGGTGGCCCCAGCTCCGACCACATACGGAAAATAGATCCGGCAGCCGAACTTGCTGTCTGCGGTTAATTTTGCGCAAAGAGGCCAGGTCGTGCTCGACCTGGCCTTTTTCTTTTTCTTCATGGTAGTGACGCCGCGTTGCGGCGTCTGGTCGGCGCAGCGCACCGACCCTACCCTTCCCATTTCGCTGAGATGTAATTAAAATGGTGCGGATGCAACTCAACGGCCAAACGCTGACGCTAGCCCAGATCGCCACTGTGGCGCTCGGAGACACGCCCGTGAAAGTCTCATCGTCCGCATGCCCCCGCGTTCTTGCTTCGCGTAAAGTCATCGAAGATATCGTAGCGCGCGACGCTGTCGTTTACGGTGTGAGCACGGGCTTTGGCAAATTATCAGATGTTCGCATTCCCCGCGGCGAGTTGAGACAGCTCCAGCTTAACCTTGTTCGCAGTCACGCTTGCGGAATTGGCAATCCTCTTTCAGAACCCGAGGTGCGCGCGATGATGTTACTGCGCGCGAATGTGCTTGCCCTCGGCTTCAGCGGAATCCGCCTCGAAATCATCGAGATGCTTTGTGAACTATTGAACCATCATGTCTGCCCGGTGATTCCAGAAAAAGGATCGGTCGGAGCCAGCGGCGATCTCGCACCGCTTGCTCATCTCGCTTTGAGTCTCATCGGAGAAGGCGAGGCGTTTTTTGAAGGCGAACGAATGGAAAGCCGCGAAGCGCTTCGTCGTGCCGGGCTCGAGCCTCAGCGTCTCGAAGCAAAAGAAGGGCTAGCGCTGCTCAATGGTACTCAGGCGATGCACGCGGTGGGCGGGCTCGCGCTTCTTCGCGCCAAGCGGCTCGCGCGCGTCGCGGACGTTTCCGGCGCGATGAGCCTCGAAGCGCTCAAGGGCACTCCTGCGGCATTCGATTTGCGTTTGCAAGACGCCAGACCGCATCCCGGTCAGAAAGCCGTGGCCAAACATCTTTTGTCCATTTTGGAAGGCAGCGAAATTCGACGATCACATCTCAAGAACGATCCCCGCATCCAGGATGCCTACAGTCTGCGCTGTATGCCACAGGTGCACGGTGCGGTCCGTTGCGCACTCTCACACTGTGAGGATGTATTCCTGGTTGAATCAGGTTCGGCGACGGACAATCCACTCGTCTTTTCCGAAAGCGGTGATGTGATTTCAGGCGGCAATTTCCATGGCGCACCGCTCGCCCTCACGCTCGATTATGTCGCGATCGCGCTGACTGACCTCATGAGCATTAGTGAGCGCCGGATCGAGCGCTTGGTCAATCCAGACATGAATGAAGGTCTTCCTGCGTTTCTTGCCCGGCAACCGGGCATGCAATCGGGTTTCATGATCGCGCATGTTGCCGCGGCTGCCTTGCTCAATGAAGCGAAAGTGCTCGCCCATCCATCGAGCATCGATAATGTGCCTACCTCTGGCGGAAAAGAAGATCACGTTTCGATGGGAATGACGAGCGCGTTGAAATTCCGCGCCATTGTTGGTCTTGCGGAGAATTTGCTGGCAATCGAATTGCTGGCGGGCGCCGAAGCGTTGGAACACCGGCGCCCACTCAAAGCCGGTGTTGGTGTGGAGCGCGCTTTCACCGCTCTCAGGAAAATCGTCCAGCCTCTCACAGAGGATCGTTCGCTCTCGGGCGACATTGCGCGGGTTGCTGAAGCGATTCGCCGGGGGGACTTCGATAGCGGCTACGAAAATTATGAGCGGTAAACGAATCATCCACGCGCCACGCGGCAACGATCGGAGTTGCAAAGGCTGGCATCAGGAAGCGGCCATGCGGATGCTCATGAACAATCTCGATCCGGACGTCGCCGAAGATCCCGACCGACTCGTTGTTTACGGCGGGACAGGGCGCGCGGCGAGAAGCTGGGAAGCTTTCGATGCGATTATTCGCTCCCTGCGCGAACTCGAAAATGACGAGACGTTGCTCGTGCAATCGGGAAAACCAGTGGGAAAATTTCACACACATGACGAAGCGCCACGTGTTCTGATCGCAAATTCCAACCTCGTCGGTCACTGGTCGAAGGATCGTTCAGGGAACATTCGAGACTTTCGCCGCGGCTGGCCGCAAGCATTTCGGCGGATCACTGGAAGGAAAATTTGTTCTGACCGGCGGGCTGGGTGGCATGGGCGGCGCACAACCACTCGCGGCCACGATGAATGGCGCGCTATTTCTGGGCGTCGAAGTCGATCCTGCGCGCATCGAGAAAAGATTGAAGAGTGGCTACTGCGACAAGATCGCCTGGTCGCTCGATGAAGCACTCGAACTGATTGAGAACGCACGCAAAGATCGACAGTCAATTTCGGTCGGACTGGTTGGGAACTGCGCCGACGTGCTACCCGAAGTCGTTAAACGCGGCGTGGTTCCGGATGTCCTCACGGATCAAACCAGCGCGCACGACGCATTGAACGGCTACGTGCCGCACGGCATGTCACTCGAAAAGGCGATCGCTTTGCGCGCAAACAATCCCGAGGATTACATCGATAAATCGATGCATTCGATGGCTATTCACGTCGCGGCCATGCTCGCGTTGCAAAAGAAAGGCGCGGTTACGTTCGATTACGGAAACAACATTCGCGCCCAGGCGAAAGAGGCCGGCGTCGAGAACGCATTCGATATTCCCGGCTTCGTTCCTGGATACATTCGCCCGCTTTTTTGCGAAGGCAGAGGACCATTTCGTTGGATTGCGTTGAGTGGTGATCCCGAAGATATCGTGCGGACCGATCGGCTCGCGCTCGAATTATTTCCCAAAAATCAAACTCTGGCCCGCTGGATGAAGCTCGCGAAAGAACGGATTCAATTTCAAGGACTGCCCGCGCGCATTTGCTGGCTCGGCTACGGAGAGCGCGCCGAATTCGGCGTGGCGATGAATGAGCTGGTGAAACGTGGTGAAATCAAAGCGCCG
>VBQB01000244.1 GCA_005887855.1 Verrucomicrobiota bacterium
CCCCGCACGAAGGAGAAATTCAACGCGCCACCAATGGCAGAGCCCGCCAGAGGAACAAGCCGCCCAACCCACTTTTCCGCGGTCTCTGTTCCAAGTTTCGCGGCCAGCTGCTTTGCCACGCGCGGCGCGATTTTCTCGCACACCTGTTTCCCCGCCAAATCCTTGCCGTAATCAATCCCGGACGCGGCCGCCGCCGCTTTCCACATTTCAATCCGTTGATCGCTTTCGCCCTCTGCGAATCCGTAAAGCAACGCAAGCCGCTGAATCAGTCGCAAAGTAATGATGGTCAGTAAGCTCGCGTCCGGAAGAAACGTGATCATGCCGCCCAGCCCGAATCCTGCGCCCTCGACCAAAGCAAGGCGCTCGGCGTCCCGAATTAATGCCCTAGCAATGGCATCCAAGTGCTCGAGCGGGACATCCTGCATGCGCGCAAAATTGGGAATCCATAAGCCGTGCTTATCCGCAAGCTGGCGCCGGAAGTCCTCCGGATCGATCTCGATGGAACGCATTCCTCGAAACGCGCCAGAGCGCAACAAACGGCGCGCCATGCGGCCCGCAAAAGACCGTTTACCCGAGTTGCGTAACTTCACCATACCTTCTAGCATCTTAAGGCCTTCAGAGGCACGCTGCAACGCCGGAGGCAAGCTCAGTTTTCTCGCAGGGACAGAAACTCAGGGAAATGGGAGGGTTGGCTGCCACGCGTCAAGAGAACGCAAGTCCTACTTGACGCGGAAATGTTTTTGGGTAAACTGCATTTTTCTTCATGGCTACGCTGCCACAATTCGTTCCCGCGGAAACGCTGCAGGATCTCGAGTATCCGCAGCGCGAGGCAGCATTTTTCTACGGCCTGTTTCTGCGTGGCCATTCTGCCGACCAGTTGCGTCGCGACATCGAAGTACCCAGCGCGGTCCTCGCCAAATGGCACCGCGAAGCGGAGCGCGACCCGCAACTGAAAGATGTTTTTGAGCGCATGTTGGATTACCGGCGCCATGTGCTGGCGATCTTCGATGCCTTGGTGGGGTCCGACGGCCAGCCCCAGCGCGTGCAGTAAACTCCAGGCTCCCAAATCCTCTGATCCTGTTGCGCCTTCGAGCCTGAGACCCGCATTCCATAACGGCCGCGTCCCCTGTACTTTCGTTCAGGCCAAAAATTGTCAGGCAACCAATACTCCCCTTCCGATCTCTAACGCCACGCGGGGGACAAGTGTCAGATAATGCAGGAGATTCCGCCGATTGACGGGGAACTTGTCCGGGGGTAGAATTCCAGCGTCCTGGATCTAGAGGTGTCTCCATGTCACGGGTAACGCGTACCGTAATCGCATCCGTTTTTACATTCGCCATCTGCCTGCCGCCGGCTTTTCCCCAAGAGGCGCAGGATCCCAGTGCGCCTCCTGTTCCCAAGAAAATGGATAAAGACACGAAGCGCAAGATGAAGCGCACCCTGAAGGAGCTCGATAACGCCTACAAGCAGTGGCTTACCGAGGACGTCACCTACATTATTACCCCGGACGAACGCAACGCCTTTCTCCAGTTGGCTACCAACGAAGAGCGCGAGCAATTCATCGAGCAGTTTTGGCTTCGCCGCAGCAGCAATCCCGACCTTCCGGACAACGATTTCAAGGAAGAGCATTACCGCCGCATCGCTTACGCCAACGAACATTTTGCCTCCGGCATCCCGGGTTGGAAAACCGATCGCGGCCGCATGTACATCATGTGGGGTCCGGCTGACGAAGTTGACTCCCACCCAACGGGCGGCACGTACGACCGGCCGATGGAAGAAGGCGGAGGCTCCACTTCCACGTATCCCTGGGAAACCTGGCGCTGGCGCTATTTGGAAGGCATCGGGGAAAACATCATTCTGGAGTTCGTGGATCCCAGCGGCTCCGGCGAATACCACATGACCATGGATCCGTCGGAAAAAGACGCCCTCCTGCACGTGCCCGGTGCGGGTTTGAGTTTGATGGAATCGATGGGCATGTCGACAAAGGCCGACCGCTTCACTCGCTCCGACGGCACGAACCTTCCGAAGACCATGGGTGGAACGCCTGCCAGCATGGATGAATTCAACCGCCTCGAGCTTTATGCCAAGGTCCAAAAACCGCCCGAAGTAAAGTTCAAGGATTTGGAGGCGGTGGTGACTTCCCGCATCGTCCGCGACCAGATGCATTTCAACTGGCGGACCGATTATTTGAAGGTCACGAACGACACCGTATTAGTCCCGATTACCGTGCAGATTCCCAACAGACAGCTTTCCTTCCAGGCCAAGGAAGGCATCCACTCCGCCGTCGTCAACATTTTCGGGCGCATTACCACGCTCACCGGCCGCGTCGTGCAGACTTTTGAAGACTCCGTCAGTCGCGATTTCCCCGATTCCCTCTATCAGCAGTCGCTGAAGTTGCAATCGATTTATCAGAAGGCCGTGCCGCTGCGCCCGGGTCTGTATCGCCTGGATTTGGTGATTAAAGACGTGCAGAGCGGAAACATTGGCGCCGTGAACAATCGCTTGGCCGTGCCCCGCTATCAGGACGACAAGCTCGAAGCCAGCTCGCTGATTCTTGCCGACCAGATCGAGCACGTTCCCGCGAAACAAATCGGAACCGGCCAGTTTGTGCTGGGTTCCTCCAAAGTGCGGCCGCGACTGGAGGCCGATTTCACTACTGCCGACCGGCTCGGCATTTATATGCAGGTTTATAACCTGAAGCCCGACGACTCGACGCACAAGTCCAGCGCGAATTTCCAATTTACCGTCAAGAAGGGTAGCGAACCGGTGCCGGGCATGCAGTTCAAGGAAACGTCGGAAGACCTGAAGCAAACCGGCGAGCAGGTCACCATCGAGCGGTTCTTGCCGCTGGCCACACTTCCTCCAGGGAAGTACACCCTGGAAGTGAACGCTACAGACGCGCATTCGAATCAAACCATTTCGCGAACCGCGGATTTCACGGTGAAAGCGCCGCAGGAAATCAAAACCACGGCAAGCTCGGCACCGGGGAGGTAACAAAACGTGAAACAAGGGCGACTCCGAATCCTGGGGACCCTGGTCCTGACCGCTGGCGTTTCTACGTTTGTTGCGAAACCAGCGGCCGCGCAAGCCAAGCCGGTCCTCGGCAAGCTTGCGGGAGTGGTGCGTGACACTGCGGGCACGCCGCAAATGGGCGCGAGCGTGGAGCTTGCTCCGGAATTCACGGGAGCAACGGGGCCACACAGTTTGAACACAAACACGCAAGGAGTTTTCCAGGGAAGCAAGCTGCTCCCCGGTCTCTACACCTTGCGCGTTACTCTTGCCGGTTTTCTTCCCACCCTCGAGAAGCACGTTCGCGTCAGCCCTAATGTGACCACCGTGGTTCGCGTTGAACTGGAATCCATGTACGCCTCGCTCGATCAATTGCGGCGCATGCCCTCTAATGCCGCTAGTAACCCGGATGATTGGAAATGGGTGCTGCGTTCCGCCGCCTCTGTACGGCCGGTTCTGGAATGGATGGACCAGTCCAGCGCCACGGTTTCGACGCTAGGCGCGGAAAACCGCAGGCCCGAAGTGCCGCGCGTCCGAGTGGAATTCACGAATGGAGCGCGCCGGGCCGGTTCCCCTTCCAACATTGCTGCAGCACCCGCCACGGCCGTTGCTTACAACCAGAAACTTGGAGGCGCGGGCAGCCTGCTCTTCGCCGGGCAACTGAGTTACGACCAGGAGGCCCCTGGCGGCGGCATCGCTACGGTTTGGATGCCGACAGGAACTCTGGGCGCGGGCCCGCACACAGCGCTGGCACTCCGTGAAGCCAAGATCGGGCCAGACGGTCCCACGTTTCATGGCCTTCGGTTTGATCAAGGCGGTGCCATATCCTTTGGCGATCGCCTGCTTCTGCGTTACGGTGGCGAA